>JAZFSU010000090.1:0-5441 GCA_036446335.1 Dehalococcoidia bacterium
GCTCTGTGACTGGCACTCCAAATCCTTGCGAGGCATCGGTTTGACTGTAGGTTGAGCCGGGCATGCCATGTTGGATCCCTCCTGGTAGAGGTTCCATGTCACAGCCGTTTGCATTGCATTGCCTGGGGCAGCCCCGCCTGGTGGCGCCCGATGGTCGGCCGGTTCGCCTCAAGACCCGAAAACACCTGGCGCTCTTGGTCTACCTGGCAGTAGAGCCGAGGGTACCGCAGCGACGGGGCCGCCTGGCGACGCTGCTGTGGGAGAAGGCGCCGCCGTTCGAGGGGCGCCACTCGCTGGCCAATGCGTTATCGGTGTTGCGCGCCAAACTCGGCCAGGACTGCCTGGAGCGCGGCCGCGACTGGGTGCGTCTCAATGCACCGGACCTCGAGCTGGATCTCGATCGCCTGGCCCGGGGCGATGTACTCGCGACCGACCTGATACCGGCGCTCGACGTCGGTGGCTTCCTGGAAGACTTCGACATTCCCGACGCCCAGGAGTTCGCCCACTGGTGCGACGGCCAGCGGGCACGCTGGCAACCACGCATCGGGGACGCACTGGCAAGCCTCATGGATCGCTGCCGCCGGACCGGAGATTTCAACCAAATCGAACACTATGCGGATCGGATGCTGCAACTCGACGAACTCAACGAGCAAGGCATTCGTGCCAAGATGGAAGCGAGGGCCTTCGCCGGCGATCGGCTGTCGGCCCTCAAGGTGTACGAAGCCTGGCGGAGCCAGCTTGCCGAAGAACTGGACGCCGTCCCGTCCCCGCTGCTCGAGGGGATCGCCGTTCGCCTGAGGCATCGGGGCCTGGAGCGCCAGCATACCTCGGAAATCGCCCCGGTGCCCACGGATCAGTGGAAGGATCGACCGTTCGTGGGACGGGCTCCGGAATACCGTAGGCTGTATGAGGCGTGGGAATCGAGCCGGGCTGGCCAACCGTGCCACTACCTGGTCTTGGGCGATTCGGGAGTGGGGAAGAGCACGTTGCTGCATCGGCTGGCCACGGCGGCAGGTCTGGAGGGTGCGGTGCCGGCCCGGGCACAAGGCCATGCCCTGGAGCAGAAGGTGCCGTATGCGGCCATAGGCACCCTGGTGGAGGACCTGATAGACCGGCCTGGCGCATCGTGCACCGAGCCGGCGGCGCTGGCCGATCTGGCACAGATCATCACCCGGGTTGGGGATCGGTTCCCCGATCTCCCACGGGTCCCGGCCATGCAGGGGGAGGCCACCCGTATCAGGCTGGCCGAGAGCGTGGAGCGCCTGCTGGTGAACGTGGCGGAGGAACAACCAGTCATTTTGGTGGTGGACGACCTGCACCACGCGGACGACGCCAGCATCGCCGTGCTGCACCTGTTGATGCGCAAGCTGACCACCACGCCGGTGATGATCCTGGCGGCCGCCCGTATCGCCGACCTCGCGGAGTTGCCGAGTGGCCGGCGGCTGATGGAAGCCGGAGACCGGATCCGGTTGCAGTCGCTGGAGTTGGGGCCGCTGTCAGCGGCGGAGAGCGAATCCCTGATCGACACCCTGATTCCGCCGGGGGAGCCCCACCCGACCGGCACCGCCCGCAAGGCGGTGCTGCGGGCCGGTGCCGGTTTCCCCATGGCGCTCGAGCTGTTGGTGCACGACTGGCGCGACCACGGGAATCAGTGCCTGGCCCTCTCGCTGGACGCCATGACCGAAGACGTCGCCGTGGGCGACATGCCCAGCCACACGTACCGCCAGAGCTTCGAGCGCATCTACCGTCGGCTCGACCCGCTGACCAAGAACGTGTTGCATCTGGCAGCGGTGTTGGGTGCCCGGTTGCACGATCCCCGGATGTACCGGCTGGCGGACTTGAGCCTGGGCCAGATGATGACCGGGCTGATCCAGCTCACCTCGCTCCGCGTGCTGCGGGACGGCGGGCGGCAACTCGAGTTCATCAACGAGTTGATCCGGCGCGAAGCGTACCTGGCCATCCCGTCACCGCTGCGGCGGGTGTTGCACGCCGGGATCGCGGATCGGTTGTTGGGCGACGACCGGGAGGGTCGGGACGTGCCGGGGCTGGAGATCGCCTGGCACCTGATCCGGGCCGGCCGCGGGCCCGAGGCGCCCCCGTATCTCCTGAACGGGGCGAAGGTGGCCATGCGTCACGGGGCGCCCAACGAGGCGGAAAGGGCCTTGTCGTCGGCCATGGAGCATCTTGAGGAACCGGCCCGGAGCGAGGCGGTGATCCTGCTGGCGGAGTCGTTACAGGAACAGGGTAAGCTACGGGAATCGCTTCAGGTGCTAGAGGCGAGTTCTACCCTTCACTCCAGAGTCCTCACGCTCTATTCGGAAGTTCTGCGAATCGATGCAGCGCGACACCTGACAGCCAAACGAACAGCCGAGGAAAGCTGGATACACACCCTGATATCGCTCTCGGATCAGATGAGCAAACCAGAGTATAAGGTAAGAGCATTGTCAGTAGCCGCATCATGCTTTGAACGCCAAGACAACCCTGAGGTTGCTCACCGCTTGAGGCAAGCTCTCGGAAGACTGGAACTTGTGAACCTCGAAGGCTTTGATCGCATCTTGCAAGAATATGCGCTGGCTACACTTTCGTATTACACGAATGATACTCCAGCTTCTTTCCTGCACCTTAAGAAGGCGATAGATGACATGGGAGAAGAGTTCTGCCCAAGTTCATTGGAGTGCATGCTTGCCAACGGCCTTGCCGCTTCACACTGTTCCTCAGCTAGGTTCACGGATGCGATCCCATGGTTGGAACGTGCGTGGGGGAGTGCCAACCGCATTTCCAACACGACTAGAATGCCGGCGATAGCGACAAACATGGCCTACTGTCACTTTGCTCTTGGACAATTCGGACAGCAGATCACCTGGGCCACTACCGCCCTGGACTACCTCGTATTGCCTGTGAACACCCCCGTTGTTGCGAGATCTAGTTATCTAGCTGCACTTGGGTATGCATTGCTTTCTCGGACTGACAACATCCATGAGATACTAGCCGAAGCTTCACAGGCGATCCACGCTACCGATGAACTGAGCTTACGCCAAGAATGGATGCTCATGGAAGCAGATGTTCTGGGCGTACTAGGACAAGAGCAGACCGCTCTCACCGTGGCGGAGCAAGCTCTCGCTCTAACGGAGCTCGGAGACAGCCGTACTCGTCGTGTTGGACGCTACGCACGGTGGGTCGCAAAGGTAGGCCTTGCCAATCATGATTCTAGCACCAAGAAAACACTCGACACGCTCTTCGAGAGTAGGGAGCGACTTGACCGAACGGACCAAATCGAGGTGTGTATCGCCCGTACATGGGTTAATGATATCACTGGAGAACACGACCCGAAGGGGACTAGTCAGACGATAAGAGAGGCTGCCCAGCTCCCGCCGGGATTCAGGTCTGTGTCCGATGCCTTGGGGATGTTCGAGTTCGGACATTCGGGCCAGACTATGGCCGTCGTATCCGACATGCGGCGACGTTCCTAACAAAGATTCAGCACGCCATAACCCCCTCAGGTTTCTAGCAAATCCCTGGGACGGCCCGGACTTCGCAGCACCACTGGGCTCAACAACTCACGTTAACTAATTAAACTTGATGGACCGGTGCGAGCTGAGAAAGGGGCGGGACTCACGCTAGCTCAAGCCAGCTACCAGGACACTGATTTATTGAGGAACGACCTATATCGGATTCTAGCCGCGATGCCTCAGTCCATTGCTGACCAACTCAGACAGCTAGGAACCATACACCCGTAGATCTCTCAATCCGCAACGGGCGCCAGTGGCCAGCGACTTACCCGTGCCCCCTCCGGAACGTGCTGCTCCAAACTACCTTTTTCGAGCGCCCTGGCGACGGTTGAGCCCCGAGTTGTTCTTGCTCCCCGCCGGCTTCTGAAATCATCCTTCTAATGCCCAAAGAGGATATGGCGAGATCTACGAGCGCTGGGTCGAATTGAGTACCACTACATCTCTGCAATTCAGCAATTACCGAGTCCACCGTAAGCGCTTGCCTATAGGGCCGGTCTGTAGTCATGGCATCTATGGTGTCTGCTACCATGATTATCCTCGACCCCAATGGGATCTCTTCTTGAGCGAGTCCATCGGGGTAGCCTCCTCCGTCCCATCGTTCGTGGTGACTCCGAACCATGTTCTGGATCGGTCCTCGAAAACTTGTGATAACCCCCACAAGTTCTGCGCTCTTGAGTGAGTGTGTTTGAAGCAGTGCAAACTCCTCATCAGTAAGCTTCTCAGCTTTTCTGAGCAGAGGTGCAAACTCCTCGTGGATCTTACCCACATCGTGAAGTAAGCCAGCGCTATCAATTTCCTCCAGCTTCTTAGTAGACAATCCCATTTCCGCCGCAATACCACGACTTAGAGCTGCTACGCGGATCGAGTGACCAGAGGTATAGGGATCACGTGCCTCAATGGCCTTCACCATGACTTGTAGTAGTTCACGACCATTCTGCTGAAGTCTATGGTACATCCCATATATGTGCCTTAGAACGACAACCGGGAATATGACTGCGACCAGACTAGCTGATCCCAATCCGAGCGGAACCCAAGCCTGTGCTCGAATGTAGAACCAAGCGAGAAAGATGGCGAAGATGCTGGCCCCAAGGTCATAGGCTAGAATGCCACGAGTATTGAGAGTCCATACCTCCTTGAAACGTTTGCCGTGGCTGATCGAGATCGCTCCAGAAACCAGGACCGAGTTGATGATGAAGTAGAGGCCAGCATAGGCGAAGAACAAGAATAGATCATACTGCAAGGCAGTAGGGGATATCGATCCGGAGGCCTTCAAGTATTCAGGCGGAATTGTTCCACCAAGAGCTTGATAGATTAGAAGGGAGCCAGAAAGCGAGAGTATTCTCTGCGCCGCGTTGAAGGCTACTCGTAAAGCAGGCGTCCCCTGGAGCCGCTG
Source organism: Dehalococcoidia bacterium (assembly GCA_036446335.1). Lineage (GTDB taxonomy): Bacteria > Chloroflexota > Dehalococcoidia > SZUA-161 > SZUA-161 > JAZFSU01. The sequence goes on from JAZFSU010000090.1 coordinate 4,903, forward strand.
GGCCACTATCGTAGCGACCCCTGCAATAGTTCCAGCCCAAAACGCGCCGAATAAGATTCCGGATGTTAAGTAGACTACGAAGGCTATAGAGCCACTCGCATGCACCCTGAGTTGTGTGTTTAGGAGGTGGACCAAGACCGCGACAGCGAGAAAACTGCCTAGCGCAAAAAAACCCGGAAACTCAAGCCGAACGTGCCAAGCAATGGCTAGTGTAAGCGAAGAAGCTAGACAGACGAGTAAGACGTATAGTCTGATCTTCCCCTGTGAGTTCTGGAGCATTGAGTGGAGGAGGGGGACCCAAGGCTAGCTTCAGCCCGCCCAGTCTTGGTCTTCAGCCGACATGAATCCACCAAAGAAGGCCAAGATCATGCGAATGAACTTGAACTCTTTGATGGGCTCAGTAGCTACACTTCTCAGCGACATGAGCGTCACCTCCTGTGAGGGAATGAACTCTCTCGGAAGTGGCAAGTCTCGCTATGACCCACCTGACGCTCCGCTCAGCAACGCCGCTACGCGCTCCGCTCGGCACTACAAAAGAC
>JAZFSU010000091.1:0-3526 GCA_036446335.1 Dehalococcoidia bacterium
TCACCTTCCTCAGCGCAACCTCCCCGCCACCCACCACAACACATCGCTTGCCCCTGATATCCAGGTAGACCGGATAGTATCCTGCCCCCCCCCGGCCGTCGGTCTCAGTATCACGCCCGGTCCCCCTGGCCGTCTTCACGCCCCGGCCTCCGGCGCGACGCCGAGCTTCGAGGCCGGCTGGTAAACGCAATATGGCTCCGGTCCGAGGTAGTCACCGGTCATTTCGAATGCCCTGGCGCGACAGCCCCCGCACACGCGCTTGTACTCGCACACCCCACACTTGCCCTTGATCTTGGACAGGTCTCGCAGCTCCTGGAACAGAGGAGACTCCTCCCATACCCTCTGGAAGCCTCCGTTCCGCACGTTGCCCGCCTCCACATCCAGATACCCGCATCCCTGCACCCGTCCCACATGAGACACGAAGCAGAAACCAAGTCCGGCGAGGCATCCCCGCGTAGCTGAATCCATTGCAGAGTGAGGACCGTGCGAATGCCCCGATTCCTTTCCTCTCTGCCGCGCTATACGCATGTAGTGAGGAGCATCCGTAGGCTTGAAGAATAACCGATTGTCCGGGTCGGACTGCTTCTCGAATATCCAGGTCAGTATCCGCTCGTACTCTTCGGGCGGCAGCTCCACGTTCGCCAGGTTCTTTCCCCGCCCGGTGGGTACCAGCATGAAGGGGTGGAACGCAACGGCCCCCAAATCGGTCGCAAGGGCCAGCAGGTCCTCCAGATACGGCGCGTTCATCTTCGTGATGGTGCTGTTTATCTGGATCTCGATTCCAGCGCGGCGGCACTCTTCTATTCCTGCCACTGCTTCATCGAAAGCTCCAGGCTTGCCACGGAACTCGTCCTGCTGCTCACGCCCGGGGAAGTCGATGCTCACACCCACCCTGGAGATCGGTATCTTCTTCAGAGCGGAAGCCACATCGGCCGTCAGCAGTGTCCCGTTGGTGCCGAGCACAACGCGAATGCCTTGCTTCGCGGCATAGCTCCCGAGTTCGAACACGTCAGGGCGCGCTAGTGGCTCCCCTCCGGTGAGGATGAGAATCTTAGCCCCCGCAGCCACAACGCTGTCAATGAGACTGAAGCCTTCCTGGGTGGACAGCTCGTTCTCGTAACCCAGGTCCTCGGCATCCGCCCTGCAGTGGGCGCACAACAGGTTGCACCTCTTGGTCATCTCCCAGGCCACAAGACGCAGGTTCGGAGACAGCTGATCGCCCTGGTTCGTCTTTCGGTCAGGCAAGACCGATCTCCTCATCGGTCAGATAGCAGGCCGGGTCCTCCTGCCACATGTCATCGAAGACTGCCTCCGCACGTTCCCTGAGGTTGCCATTGCAGATGTCGACATAGCTGCACCGGGCACATCGCCCCTTCAGCAGACCCTTGCGATCCTTCAATCCCCTCATCGTCGGATTGGAGGTGTCAAGCCATATCTCTCCAAACGTTCTGTCGCGGACGTTCCCGACCGTAACACTCCTCCAGAACTGATCGGGGTGCACATCACCCACCTCATCGACAGCGCCAATCAAAATGCCTGTGTTGTTCCCTCCGTTGCGATGCAGAAGTGCCAAGGCCTCCTCAGCACGGGTCACATCTCGCCCCTTCAGCTTCTGGTAGAGGTACACCCCGTCGGCATGGTTCCCCACCAGTAGGATCTCCTTGCGTAGTCCCCGCTCGTACAGATCAAGCGTCCGATCGCAGATGAGGTCGACGACAGCCCTCGTCTCCTCGTGGCTGAGGTCTACCTCCCTCAAATCATTCCCCCTGCCCGAATATGCCAAATGGTAGAAACAGACCCTGTCTATGTTTTCCCGCTCCACCAGATCGAGTATGGCGGGCACTTCGTGCTGATTCGCACGAGTCATCGTCATCCTCAGCGACACTCTCTGGCCCACAGAAACACAATTGCGGATTCCCCGCAGGGCCGCCTCGAATGCCCCTTCTTTCCCTCGGAACCTGTCATTCGACTCCCCCACACCGTCGAGACTGATGCCCACTTCTCTGAAGCCGATCTTCTTGAACTCACGGGCCATTTCCTCAGATATCAGAGTACCGTTGGTGGATACTACCACGCCGACTCCCTGTTCCCCTGCGTACCTTGCAAGCTCCAGAAAGTCGTCCCGCAGCGTCGGCTCGCCTCCGGAGAAGAGCACCACGGGCACGCCAAAATCAGACAGCTGCCGTATGAACGCTTTGCCGTCATCGGTACTCATCTCGGCATCGCGCTTTCCGCCGGCAGCGTCAGCGTAGCAGTGTACACAACGAAGATTGCACGCCTTTGTGAAGTTCCAGACCACGATCGGTCTCCGCTCCGAGGCGGGCGGCAGGGCTTCTTCGGCACCGTAGCGCAGGTAATCCCCGGGACCGACTTCACTGCAGAGCATTCTGGAAACTGAGATCATCTACCTTCTCCCCCTCTGTCTGGCCGCGACCGGCTTCCGGCACTTCTGGTGCGCTTCCACGAGCGCAAGGAGAACCTCGTCCGTTATCCGGGCTACGAGCGGCACAGCCTCCGCCGCACGCTCGTCCAGAGCCTCTCTTTTCCTTATGAGATCAGTGGCTGCCTCGGTCAATGGAGCTCGATGCATGAGAAAGGCCTCCATCGAGTCGACCAACGAAACCCCGATCTCAGCCAGATAGGTGCCGAACTCATCCCCAACCTCCCGAGCGAGCTGCACACTCTCGTCGTGCTTGTTGGCCCGCCCCACGCAGGTCAGAACAAGCTGATGGACCTTTCTCCCCAATGTGCCCAGACGCGCTCTGGAATCCTCATCGAGACCACTGTACCACGCCGTGTTCGCCAACCGCGTCTGCACCAGTCTCATTTCGATGGGCGGCGTCAGCTCTATCTGGGCGACCAGATCCTTTATGCCATGGACACGACGCTCAGCGCTGGTGAACTCGCGCACTTCTGACCTGGAGAAGCGCCGGTGCCCTCCGGGAGTGATGAAAGCTTTGATCTTCCCTTCATCGGTCCACTGCCGAAGCGTCGACTCGGTTACACCGATCATTTTGCTCGCCTGGCCCACGGAAAGCGATGGGCGCTGGCTGTGTGGTCTTGCCGTCGGCATTGGTTGGCCCTCCACCCTGCTTCATGGTAGCCACTCGCAAAAGTCAAGGAAACTGTCAAAATCTGCCAAAACCTACGGCATCAGATTAGCACAACCGTGGCTGTAAAACAAGGTCAGGGACATTCGGGGCTATCGGCCCCCAGCTTCGAACGGCCTGGCACAGCATGGGATCTGCCCACGGGGCCAGCCGCTCTATGCCCTGAACCCCATCCACTCCATGCCAACCGGACTGTATTCCCGATCGGTAGTATTCATCGGAAACAAGTCTTCGGCATCTCATCAAGAGGCCGTCGGGAGGGCAACGCTGACTCAAGAACCGCCTTTGTCAGATGACCAGCGCATCTGGAGCGCCGTCGCTGCCCGACTAGTGAAGAATCATGATCTGGGTGATGACAGCAGGCATCGTCTTTTGAATCAAAAGCACGGCACCCGTGCCCGGCTTGAGCTCGAATG
>JAZFSU010000092.1:0-9154 GCA_036446335.1 Dehalococcoidia bacterium
CTAACGATATTTAGGAAGCACTACACTAGCTAGGTTCTCCGGCCGCTACATGGCCTATCTCGCCCTGCTGACAGACGAGTATCCTTCTACGGACGAAGAGCAGTCAGTTCACATTGACATCAAGTACCCCGATGTCAAAGAGGAACTCAGCCCAGCTATGCCGCTATTCAAATGGTTGCTTGCCATTCCACATTACGTAGTTCTACTCTTTCTTACTGTTGCAGCGGTGATTGTAGTAATCATAGCCTGGTTTGCAATCTTGTTCACTGGCCGCTATCCGAGAGACCTCTTCGACTTCGTCGTTGGGGTGCTCAGGTGGCATCTGAGGGTCAACGCGTATGCTTTCATGATGACAACAGATCGTTACCCGCCTTTCAGTATCAGTGACTGACGAAAGGCAGTGGATCAAGATACGCGGGCAACAACAAGAAACCTATAAGAGAGAATTGTTGCATCTATATCCGATGGGGGGAAGACATTCAGGGAACAACACACATCAATATGACAACAAGTCGGGTTTTGCAGGCTTGCAGGCTGTATTGTCGTAGACTATTCTGAAAATGGCCAATCAAAGTAACCCTAAGCCAGCCCCTAGCTTCTGCTGAGCGCGCTGTGCAGCCTTTGCTCGACCCCTGACACTTCGCTGATGATACTGTCGACGATTTCCTTGATGCTTGGAAGGTCGTTGATCATTCCCACTATCTGGCCGCAGGGCAGCACGGAGTTCTCGATGTCTCCTGACGTCATCGCCTTCATGCTCTTCTCGCCTGCCACCAGCGGGAGCAACTCCTCGAGCGAGGCTCCCTTCTCTTCCAGTTCCTGCACTTTGGTTATGACCTCGGTGCGCAGCACCCTCAAAGGGTCGCCTATGGAGCCCAGGGCGAGCGTGGACTCGGTGGAGGGGGACTCGAGCATCCTCTTCTTGAGGGCGTCGGGCAGCTGGCACTCACGGCTCGCCAGGAACCGGGTCCCCATGATCACGCCCTCTGCTCCCAATGCCATGGCGGCGACGAATCCCCGGGCATCGGCTATCCCGCCGCCGGCGGCCACCGGTATCTTCACGGCATCCACCACCTGCGGTATCAGGACCAGCCCTCCGATCCCCTCCCGGCTGGGGTGGCCTCCGCACTCGAAGCCCACTATCCCCACGATGTCTGCGCCGATGCTTTCCGCTTTTCTTGCATCCCTCAACCGGGCGCACTTGTGCATGAGCTTGGCGCCGCCCTTCTTGATGCGGTCAACCAGCTCTTCGGGGCTTCTGCCCGCGGTCTCGACCACCGGGATGCCTTCGTCGAGCACGACGTCAACGAACTCCTCCAGGTTCTGAGGCCTGAGGGCCGGAAACAGGTTGATGTTCACTCCGAAGGGCCTATTCGTCAGGCCCCTGGCCTTCCTGATCTCGTCGCGAAGAGCCTGAGGGGTTGCGAACATCGCCGAGGGCATGCACGCGAATGCGCCCGCGTTGGCTGCCGCTGCCACCAGCTCGGCGTTGGACCATGCCATCATGGTTCCCATTATCAGCGGGTACTCCGACCCCAGGATCTGGTTCACTCTTGTGTTGAGCTTCTGAGCCACTTGATGCCTCCTTCGCTGGCACTTAGAGGTGCGGGTACTCTGTCACGACTCGCGAAAGCGGGCCGAATGAGCTGCCGCGACTGCATCGGGCGGGTACGACAGCCGGACTCTATCTTACGCCAGGCGCAGCGACGGTGCAATCCGCTCCGGGTCAGCCGATGCGTTCTCTCTCCAGGGTGAGCAGCCTGATGCCTGTCATCTGGCGGAAGGTAGCGCCCTGGCTCACTTGGCGCAGCACTGATTCCGGCTCCACGACTATGGTGCCCGAGACGACATCCACCCCGTAATCGAACAGCACGGGAGAGAGCGGGGTGGTGGGCCCGAGGATGACGACGAACGCGTTCGGGCTGCACATGTCGAGCAGGCCCTCGATGGTGTGGTTGATAAAAGCGCTGCCGGTGATGGCGACGATGTCTGCCTGGGGCACAAGGACCTGTGCCTCGTCTTCGGAGACGTCTCCGGGAAGGGGATGCCTCTCAATCACCCACAGCTCTTTCACTGCGTGGCGCAGCCTGTCGGCGAACGGGAAGTGGCCGACAAGCGCCACCTTCTTTCCTTCGCCTCTCCTGGCCAGGAGGTCGGCTGCATTGAGCTCAACACAGCGCTGCTCGTCCACATCGAGGAGCGAGTTGATTGCCGCCATACCAACGGCTGCTTCGTGGCCGCTCTCAGATAGAGCCATCTGAGCCAACTCGAGAGCGCTCTTGGCCATCAGACGCCCGGCGTCCCGCACTCGGGCCACGCCGTGGTGATGGCCAGGGTCATGAGGTGTGGACGCCAGCCCGCAGTGGCTCGTGTGTACGGCTGTCCAGAAGGGTCCCTGCCGCACATCTGTCACGGCTGCCTCGGGGTTCAGAGTGGAGAGCAGATGCTCAATGATCTTCATGCCTGCCAACGTTCCTTCAGCTGCGGGCGAGCCGCCAGAAACGAGGCGGGGCGACCCCGTAGGTCGCCCCGCATTCGATTCGCTCCAGGATTCTGGCTAGAGACCGATGATTAGCACGCTAACGGTATTGCTCACGGGTATGCCACCCAGGTTGTGGGTCAGTCCCAGCTTGGGATCCTTGATCTGCCGCTCGCCAGCCCTGCCCTGGCATTGCAGGTACATCTCGTACAGCATCCTCACGCCGCTGGCGCCGATGGGGTGACCGAAGGATTTCAGTCCACCGTCGGGCTGAACGGGCAGCCCACCTGTGAGATCAAAGAACCCGGACTCGATGTCCTCTTTGACCTTCCCTACGGGGCTGAACCGGAGGTCCTCGCACGTAACGGCCTCAGTGATACTGAAGCAGTCGTGAAGCTCGGCCATGCTGATCTCTTCGCGGGGATTCGTTATTCCCGCCTCGGCGTAGGCCGCCTCGCCGGCTTTGATGGTTGCCTTGACCTGCGTGAAGTCATAGTCGGCCCTGAGCTCGCCCTCACTGGGGCACACGGATATCTGAAGGGCCTTGACATAAACAGGGTCGGACCTGTAGTCCTTGGCCTTGTCGGCGGGAACGATGATTGCTGCTGCTGCTCCGTCGCTCACGCCGCAGCAATCGAAGAGCCCAAGCGGCCAGGCAATGATCGGCGCGTTCATCACCTGCTCGATGGTCACCTCTCTCCTGAGGTGGGCTTTCGGGTTGAGCGTGCCGTTGTGATGGCTCTTCACTGAGATTGCGCCTATCATTCTCTTGCCCTCTTCGGGGCTCAGGTTGTACTTGTGGAAGTAGGTGGTGGCCATCAAGGCGAACATGCCGGGAGCCGTCCGGTCGGGGTACCGGTTGGTCGGCAGGCTCTGCTGGTCCGGCAGGCCGGCCCAGCCCGAGTCCTTCAGCTTCTCGAAGCCGACAGCAAGACATATGTCGTAGGCGCCGGAAGCCACGGCGTAGCAGGCGTTCCTGAAGGCGTCGGATCCGGAGGCGCACGCGTTTTCCACCCTCGTCACCGGTATGTACTGAAGCTTGAGTGGATCAGCGAGACAACGCCCGTCGAAGCCTGACACCCAGGTTCCGGCCCAGGCGGCTTCGATATCCTTTGGCTCTATCTTGGCGTCTTCGATGGCCTCTTTCGTGGCCTCGAAGATCAGGTCGTTCTTGCTCTTATCCCAATGCTCACCAAACTTGGTGCAGCCCATTCCAATTATGGCAACTTTATCTCTAATGCCTTTAACGCTCCCCATTTGCCCTCCTTAAGTATGGCTGGTCTGAAAGTCGCATGTCTAGCACCTGATCGGCGCACACTTCCACCAGTAGTTGTGAATTCCCTCGAAGAAGTGGACCTTCCTGAAGGTCACCTCCACTGGCATGCCTGGCTTCACATCGTCGGGGTGGCGGTCGGCCATGTTGAATATAATCCTTCCGCCCTCCTCGAAGTCGACCGCGGCAATGGTTACAGGCCGGTCGATGCTTGCCGCCAGGTTGTCATGAGAGTAAGTATTGACCGTTGCCTTCTTGTCGGCGAAGGAATAGGGCTCGAAGTTGTCTTGTGCCTGGCAGATCACGCACACGCGCTGCGGGGGGTACTGTGGAGTTCCGCAGCTCTTGCACTTGACGCCGTGCAGGGAAAGCCCATAGTCCTGGTCCCTCCACAGCGCCGGCACCGATATGTGGTTGAGGGGAGGACGTGGGGGGGGCTCGGTTGCCATCAGTCCCCGCCACTGTATGTACTTCAGATAGTGGGTTATCATGGTCTTCGAGGCCAGGTGACGCTTTATCGCTCTTCGGTCCTTGATCTTCTCAATGCCGTCGGTCACCTTCATGAGTAAGACGTCGCAGCCATCGCCGTATCCGACACACATGAGCCTGTCCCCAGCCTTGGCGTCTTCCAGGGCGGAGACCAGTATCATCAGTGAAAGGGCAGACCCTGTGTTGCCCACCGTCATGTACAGCGGGTCCACGAGCTGGGCCATGGGGTCGAACCCCATCTTCCCTGCGGCCATCCCCAGCAATCTGGGGTCGGGAGCGTAGATGGCGGCCTTGGTGATATCCGCCGGCGTCAGATTGTATTTCTGCAGGGCTGCGGCGACCGTTCCGTTGACCATGCGCATGTAGCCGGCTTCCCGCACGAATCGCTCTTCCCAGGAGCGAACAAACGTGTCCTGATCGGAGCGCCACACGTCGTGGAACTCTTGGAAGGTTGACAGGCTCCCGTCAATGTCGACGGCTACGCCTGACTTCGACACCAGCAAAGCGGCTGCTCCGTCGCCGAAAGCCATCTCCTTGTCCCCGTTGGGGGCACCCATCCGGGTCTCCCCACAGGTCACCAGTACGCTGCTGGCCGATCCCGCCTCGACAGCATCCAGGGCTGCTCGCAAAGCGTTCGTTCCGGCTCTCAGCGAGCCAGCGAAGTCCATGGTGTAGGTCCCCTTGCCCAGGCCCAGCGCTCCGGCCACGACGGAAGCTGCCTGCTTCTCCTTGTAGGGAGAAGTTGTCGAGGCGAAGTAGAGGCGGTCGACCTTCTGCGGGTCGATGCCTGTCAAGCAGTCCCTCGCGGCTGCGACAGCCATTGTTATGCTGTCCTCGTCGTAGCCGGCGACGGCTTTCTCACCGGGGATCGGGATCATGCTGTCCCATGCCTGCTGGATGTCAGGGCGGCTCAGCCGATACCACGGTATGTAAGCACCGTACGATGCAATCCCTGCCATTTGACCTCCTTTTTGAGACACTCGTGGTATATTATAGCAGCCCGGCTGCACGTTCACAATAGCGCCCGTTCAGTCGTGGGAACGCCCAGGCGAAGCGCAGCTCCCAGGGGCAAGTGACGGCCAACCACGTCTCGAAGGCAGGAGGTGCCCAGTGCCTGGAGGGTGCAGGAAGGTACTTGTCAGTGTGACCGGACATCAGACCGGTGGTGATTGTTCAGGAAGGTTCAAGCTTGCGGGCCGCAAAGTAGACCATGATGGCGCCGATTGCCAGCGCTACCATCCCCCCTGCCAGGAGCGCGATGCCGAGCGAGAAGACCACTTCGGGGATCTGAACCTTCACGGCAACCGTGAGATCGACGCCAGCCGATCCGTCGTCGTTCATCAGCACGAGCGTGTGCCTGCCGGCCTCAGGTTCCCACTCAAGGGTCTGCGTTCTCTCACCGGGCGTGGATACGGCCCAGGATTCCCAGAATGATTCAGAGGCGGGAGATGCGGGTTCGCGAGCGCCAGGATTTCTCTCGTATGTGACTCCCGTGAATGACAGCCAGTGGGCAAAACGGGCCATCTCGTCCAGGTCGACGTCTCTGAGGTAGTACCTGACGTCCCATTCGTCCGCTATTCCCATGAAGATCTGCTTGGAGAGGTTGTCGTTGGAACCCACAACCTTGATGGTGTCGAGTCCGATCCAGTTCAGGACAGTCAGCGCGTCCTCGTCGATGTCGACCGGTCTGGTTATGACGGCGCGCGAGTCCCGGTCAATATGTATGTCTTTCGTGCCGACAAAGCCCGCGCCGTCTGAGGGCGCGTGATATGTCCAGACCAGTGCCCCGCCGCTGAACAACAGGGCAACTGCGATGAGCAGGACCAGGGCCCCGAAGACAAGAAGGATGACCTTTCCCGGGCTCATGATAGCGTTCCCATGTTTGAGACTACGGCCCCCGCTTTCCGGAGAGACACCAGGGTCTGCCTCCGAGGGAATCATCGACTTGTGGACTGTGAGAGGGGAAGACTGGTGACGCTCATACTACCGATGCGCCGTATCATTGTCAACAGGGAGAGGTGCCGGTGGAGCCGCCCTCTTGTGGGCCGTCGCTCGAGCGAGGGCGTCGATCCTCTCACGAACTTTGTCTGTTGCCTGCCCGGTTGACAGGTACCGGTCAAGCTCCTCGTAGGTTATTCCCATCTCACCCTCGTCGGTCTGGCCCTCCCAGAGTCCGGCCGACGGAGCCTTCCGGATAACAGTCTCGGGGATGCCGAGATAGCCTGCCAGTTCCCTGACCTCGCTCTTCAGCAGGTTCGCCAGCGGCAAGATGTCAACGCCGCTGTCGCCGTATTTGGTGGCGTAGCCGACGGCGATCTCGCTCCTATTGCAGGTTCCTGCCACCAGGTAGCGTAGCCGGTTGGCGTAATAGTACAGGGTGCTCATCCTGAGTCTGGGTTTGAGGTTGGCTTCGGCCAGCCTCAGGGTGCCGGGGTCGAAGCCATTGTCGGGAAGAGCCTTGAGGATCGAATCGAAGGTGTTGTCCAGAGTGACGGTTTCGGTGGGGATGGCGAACGTCCGGGCTACGAGGTGAGCATCCTCCATATCCCTCTCGTCGCTGTGGCAGGGCATCACCACTGCCAGCACATTGTCGGGGAACGCGCGCTTGCCGAGCACTGCCACCACCGCGGAATCGATCCCTCCACTGAGGCCGACGACGACGCCCCGGCAGCCCGCCTGGGCGACCTGCTCTCTGATCCAGGACGCAAGTCTTTGGGATAGATCTTCCATTTGCAGTGCGGTTACAGCAATGTCAAAGGATCCGGAATCCGTGATTGTTCAATTCGGTCAGTCCATCTCCGGCTCGATCACGCCGTAGGTCCCGTCATCCCTCCTGTATACCACACCGAATCGATCGCTCCGGTCGTTGAGGAACAGGAAGAAGTCGTGACCCAGGAGCTCCATTTGATCTGCCGCCTCCTCAGGCGACATTGACATGATGGGGAAACGTTTGATCTTGGTTACCTTTGGCGTCTCATCATGCTCCTCAGCCATGCCCTTTATCGCGGAAGGTGCCTTACGATGGCTGCGGTAGAGTTTTCCTTTGAAGCGCTCGATCTGGGTGTTGAGCACATCGACCACCCCGTCGATTGCGGCATTGATGTTGGCTGCCTTCTCCTGCGCTCGAAGCAAGGTGCCGTGGCTGTTCACTGTTACCTGCGCCACAAAGCGCTTGTCGGCCTGCTTGATCTTCTCCCTGGAGAGCTCTACTCTGACCTCCTCCATATTGGGAAGGTGACGCTCGAGCTTGCTTACCTTGCTGCGGGCATACGATTCTGCCTCCTCCGCGAGATCCAGGTTCCTGCTCTTTATCAGGAGCTCCATTCTCGTTCCCCCCTAATGTGAAGTATTGCCGCGAGCTTGACTTGGCCGGCTAATGACTCCGCTAGATGGATTCTATGCGTTACCCTTCAGACTTTCAAGGACTTTTTTGTGTCAATTGCTGGCGCCACCGCCTCCCTCGCGATCGTCAGCCCCCTGACGGAGCCCGCGCCCGCGGCCTTCAGGGCTGTGGCGCAGGCGTCCAGCGTGGCACCGGTGGTACACACGTCGTCGATGAGGATGATGTTTTCGCCGCGCAGTCTTTCCCGGCAGCCGAAAGCTCCTCGCACATTCTCGCGCCGTTCCGCGGCGCTGACCGTTCTCGCTTGGGCCAGGGTGTCGCGCACCCGGACCAGCGACGCTTCCGCAACCGGCAGGCCCGTGTGCTTCCCGATCTCGGTTGTCAGCAACGAGGCTTGATTGTAGCCCCGCTCACGCAGCCGCTTGCGGTACAGGGGAACGGGCATAAGGACGTCGCCGGATAAGGGCTGAGAACGGAGGAAGTCGGCCAGCATTTGGCCCAGGGGGACAGCTGCCATCTTGACGGAGCTGTATTTGAACTGATGAATGGCCTGGCGGACTGTCCCCTCGAAGGTGAACAGCGAACGGATTCCATCTATGGTCAGCGGGTGTCTGATGCAAACGCGGCAGAGGCCCCTCTCGCCGAGCTGCGTGCCGCAACGTTGGCAGAACGGCGGTTCTATCCTGTAGAGAGATCGGCGGCACGACTCGCAGAGCAGGTCGCCTTCGCTGCCACATCCGAAACATCGCAACGGGAACAGGAGGTCGAGGAGCGCTGTTTTGAGCTGGCTGGCCGGGTGACGCAAACTCACGTGGCGGCCCCGATCAGCTCTGATAGCCGGCGGACGCCCTCCTTCTCCATGAAACGCTCGATCCCGTCAAGTATGTCGAGCGGCGCGCGCGGTTCGGCAAAGATCGCCGTGCCCACCTGGATGGCGCTGGCTCCTGCCATGATGAACTCCAGTGCATCATTTGCCGAGGCGATCCCGCCGCAGCCGATGACGGGGACGTCGACGCTTCGCGCCACGCGATAGACCATGTGAAGTGCGACCGGCTTGATGGCCGGCCCCGACAGCCCTCCGCCGACGTTTCCCAGGATCGGTTTGCGGCTCGCGGTATCTATGGCCATGCCTTTCAGGGTGTTGATGAGAGACAACGCGTCCGCGCCGGCGGCGACGACTGCGGTGGCGATCTCAGTGATGTCGGTGACGTTGGGCGAGAGCTTGACGATGAGAGGCAGAGAGGTATTTCCCCTGGCGGCGGCGGTGGCCGCCGCTGCCGACTCGGGGCTAGCTCCGAACTCTATCCCTCCGGCCGACACGTTGGGACAGCTGATGTTGACCTCGATGCCGCTGACTCCGGCCACGCCATCGAGCAACCTTGCCAGTTCAGCATATTCCTCGACGCTCTGCCCAAGGATATTGACGATGACCGGAACCCGCCAATTGGCCCAGGCCGGTGCCTTCTCCTTGATCAGGGCGTCAACGCCGATGTTCTCCATCCCGATCGAGTTGAGGACTCCCCCGGTCGTCTCCACCAGGCGAGGCTGGGGGTTTCCCGGGCGAGGCTGG
>JAZFSU010000093.1:0-2314 GCA_036446335.1 Dehalococcoidia bacterium
CGGCGTCATGCGACACCGGAAGAGCTGGCGGAGATGGTGGGTCTTTTGCGTACCGAGATGGAGGCCGGTGCATTGGGACTTACGACTGGGCTGGAATACGATCCCGGGTCCTTTTCGGCAACCGAAGAGTTGGTGGAACTCGCCAGAGTGGCGGCCTTCCATGAAGGGCGCTATGTCAGCCATATCCGCAGCGAGGATCAGTACTTTTGGGAAGCCATCGATGAAATCATCAACATCGGTCGTGAAGCCCAGATACCGGTCCACGTGAGCCACATAAAGCTCGCCGTGACCCGTTGGTGGGGGCAGGCCGACCGGCTAACGACCAAACTGGATGAAGCCCGGGCATCGGGCGTCGACATCACCGCAGATATCTACCCTTATCCCCTCTTTCCGCAAGTCACACGCGCAATATCGCCCCCCCCTGGGCCAACGGTCACGGCAGGCCTATTTGCCTGATTTCGCTTTCCGGAGCATCAGCGGCGCCACCTTCTTGGAGAGGGCCAGCATCCGGCTCTGGGTATCTTTCAGTGCTCTGCGGTTCTGGATCCACTCCTGATAGAGGTCCGCTTCCGCAGGACTCAAGAGGCGGGATACCGTCCGGCCCCTCACCTTTGTGCTCCAGTATGCGTATGGTCCGTGGCGATGCCGCGGGTCCTGGTGGCACGCACAGCTCCTCTTCCCGCACGTGAGCATCTGACGCACCACCGAACCGTTCCAGACGTACCCCAGCTCGGCGAGGGTTGCCACCAAGTCGCGATACTGGCGCTCGTAGTCACGTAGCCGCTCTTCGATGTTCCTGCGTTTCACCAGCAGAAAAGCCTTGCTTCTTGCGATTCCTAATGTATTATACGTTAGGAAGAGGGGGAAGTCAAGACCATGGCCAATCCCGGGAGCTTTGAACTCGACACCAAGACGGTTGGGGCCTTGCCGCTAGTCAACCACTTGCTCGACAGGCTGCGCTTTGAGCACTTCCTCGGCAAACACCTCTCGCCGCCGGACCCACGCTCAAAGCTCGCGCCGCTCAAGGCGCTTGGCTTGCTCCTGCGCAATCTGGTCCTCGCACGAGTGCCCCTTTACTCCCTGGAGGAGTGGGCAAGGGACAAGGTCCCCGCGCTGCTAAAGGTCTCTGCTGGCGACCTTCAGCTGCTCAACGACGACCGGGTGGGACGTGCTCTTGACTGGCTGTTCGACACAGACTGCAAGGCGTTGCTGACCGACCTCATGGTGCACATGGTCAAGGAGTTCGACCTGTCGCTCGAGCAGCTCCATAACGACTCCACCTCTCTGACCCTTCACGGTGAGTACAAGGACGCCACCGGCAAGCTGATCAGGGGCAAACCCAGCCTGCTGGTGACCCTTGGCTACAACAAGGATCACCGTCCTGATCTGAAGCAGTTGGTGTTCATCCTCACGGTCAGCGCTGATGGGGCTGTACCTGTGCACTTCAAGGTGGCCGACGGCAACACCGAGGACAGCACCACCCACATCGAAACATGGGAGTGCCTCAGGCGTCTGGTGGGCTCCTCCCAGTTCATCTACGTAGCCGACAGCAAGCTGTGTACGCGTGCGAACCTGAAGCACATCGCCGGCAACCACGGGATGTTCGTCAGCATCATGCCGCGCTCCCGCAAGGAGGACCGCCTGTTCAAGGACTGGCTTCAGGAGAACACCCCGAGCTGGGGGGAGGTCGTCCGCAAGCCCCATCTGCGACTCAAGCATGGTCCTCCCGACGTCTTCAGGCGATCCCCTCACCTGTCCCGGACAGCGATGGTTTCCGGGTGATCTGGTACCTGAGCTCCCACAAGATAGAACGAGACGCCCAGTTCAGGAGAAACGCCATTCAGTCGGCGTGGAACCAGCTAGAGAGACTGAAGGCCAGGCTCGAGGGAGCGCGTTGTCGCTTCCAAACACGGTCGGGCGTGGCCCGGGCGGTAGACGAGATCCTCGAGAGTCAGCAGGCCGCGCGCTGGATTCAGTACAAGATCTGCACGGTCAAAGAGGCAGCCTTCCGTCAGGAGAAACGCGGACGTCCAGGCAACAACACCCGCTGGCGCCGCAAGCTCAAGACGCGCTTCAAGATCAGCTGGGAGCTAGACCAGGACCATATCGACTACGACACTCGGTGCGACGGGCTCTTCCCGCTCATCACCAACTGCAAAGAGGAGAAACTCTCCATTCTCGCGGTTCTTGACGCGTACAAGTCCAAGCAACCGTTCCTGGAGAAGCGGCACCATCTCTTCAAGAACGTAGAGGCGGCAACGCCCATGTACCTGAAGAGTGTCAGCCGAATCGAAGCCCTGTTGTTCCTGCTCTT
>JAZFSU010000094.1:0-2014 GCA_036446335.1 Dehalococcoidia bacterium
ACCGCACGACCCAATACCGAATGGCTCATGTATCAGAAGGATTTCCTTTATGAGCACCCCAACCGACGGGTCTGTCGATGCTATACGATTCTGTCAGTAGCTAAGCGTTAAGGGAAAATGTCAGTCATGAGAGGACTGACATTGACCCAACAAGAACAGACACGATTACAGGTATTGAACCGGCTGGTGGCGCAACAGTTGACGACACGTGAAGCGGCGACCATTCTGGGGCTGAGCGAACGCCAGACCTGGCGGATGCTGGCGGCATATCGAAAGGAGGGTGCTGCCGCGCTAGCCCACGGAAACAGAGGGCGTCGACCTCGCAATGCCGTTGAAGCGGAGACTCGACGGAAGGTAATCGCCCTGGCTCGGACGCGATACGCGGGTTTCAATCACACCCATCTGTCCGAGATCATGTCAGAGAGGGAGGACGTGGTGCTGAGTCGTTCCACTGTCAGGAGCATCCTCCTGAGCGCGGGGTTGCCCAGTCCGCGATACCGGCGGCCGCCGCGCCACCGGCACCGGCGTCAACGGATGCCCCAGGAGGGGATGCTCCTCCAGCTCGATGGTAGTTACCACGCCTGGTTGGAGGACAGAGGATCCTGGCTCACACTGCTGCTAGCGGTGGACGATGCCACGGGGACGGTGCCATACGGAGTCTTCCGTGAGCGAGAGGACACTCAGGGGTACTTCGAGCTGCTAGAGGGCATCATCGCCCGACAAGGCATCCCTCTGGGCGTATATACGGACCGCCACTCGGTCTTCCAATCTCCGGGCCAGAGGCTTGGGGAGGACTCTGGAACCCTTGGCGTTACTCCGACTCAATGGGGCCGTGCCCTGCGAGAGCTCGGCGTGACTCAGGTATTCGCCCACAGCCCAGAGGCGAAAGGGCGAGTGGAGCGGGCCAACGGCACCTTCCAAGACCGGCTGGTGTCTGAGCTGCGGTTGGCCAATGCCGGCACCCTGGAGGAGGCCAATGGTGTTCTGAGTGAGTTCCTGCCACGCTTCAACGCTCGGTTCGGAGTGCCAGCGGCCCAGGCAGAATCCGCCTATCGGGTTCCCGATGCAGGTCTAGAGATAGCTGGAGTTCTCTGCCACAAGGAGCGGCGGAGAGTGGCCAAGGACAACACTGTGCAGTATCGGGGGCGGACATTGCAGCTTTTTCCAGATGCCGGCCGGTCCAGCTATGCTGGGGCCAGGGTCGAGGTCCAGGAGCGTCTGGATGGCAGCCTCTTGGTGTCCTATCGGGGCGTGGTTCTCACACCATCGGAGGCGCCTGTCCTCGTTGCTTCCCTGCAGGATCAGGCCGGTGCGATCCCGAAGGAGATTTCCCCGGCACCCGAACAGATGCCTGGGTGGGAGCGCCAGCCTTCAATACCAACTCTGGGCAAGCAGTCGTCGCCAACGATTTGGTACGAGGACTCCAAACTCAAGCGCCGCCATCGAGAACTGGTCAAGGCGGGGATGGAACGAGCACGGAAGCTGGGCAAACGCATCGGACGGCCACCAGTGATTGAGCGAGATGGCTTTGCTGAGCGATTCATAGAAGTGGTTGAACGTATCGGGCCTGGAGGTCTTTCGCACCGTCAGGCAGCCAGGGAGCTCGACATCGGCTTTGCGACCCTCAAGCGTCTCTTGGAGGCCGGTGAACCTCTAGCTGTGGCGGCGAGACCACCACGACGTACACTCCTACCGTCCGTAGCCGGACGGTACATGCCCCAGAATGAGGTCACTGACATAATCGCTCAACGCTAATCCCTGACATTTTCCCTTGACAACGACACCCGATGCCCAGGGCGCGCGCCGCCAGCATTAGGTTTTGAGCCGCGGGTATCACGGAACCCATCGGCCCGGATCCCTTAGCCGTGGCGCAGAGCAGAACTATGACCGGGGCCTCACCGATCTTCTCGGCTAACCTCATCGCTGACTTGTATTCCGGCGGAAGATCGTCCTGGCCGAGGATTCCCGAGTCCCGTCTCTTCGCCCACCACGCCTCGTGGTAGAGGGGACCGAA
>JAZFSU010000095.1:0-14557 GCA_036446335.1 Dehalococcoidia bacterium
TGAAGTAAACAACGGCATCCACTTTGACGGTGACGTTGTCCTTGGTGATGACCTCCTGAGGTTCCAGCACCATGGTCTGTATCCGCAGGCTCATATTGGTCATCCGGTCGACGAGGAAAGGCGCAATGAGGTTGAATCCCGGCTCTCTCACCCCGGCAAACTTGCCGAAGCGGAACACGACCCCACGCTCATACTGTCTCACTATTCTGATACTCGAGCCCAGCGCCATTAGCGCCACCACAGCTATGAGAACGAAATATCCTGGATGCATAATCAGTGCCCCCCTTTCAATCTAGGACTAGCTCTGTCCCGCTACGCAGTAGTTGTCATATTTGCCTCCATGAGTTCGACCTTTTCGCCGGGCCGCTCACCAAGGTTCGAAAATCGAGCCTCCCAAGTATACGAACGGGCCCTGGCCTTGGCAACAACTCGCTGAGGGAACCGTTGCTCAGAAGCTCAACCTCCTCGGTTCAGGTTCCTTTGGCTCCTCCTGCCATGGAGGGAGCACGCGTACCAGCACGACAAAGAACACCACCGGTGCAATCATGAACGCAGCGGCAACAAGTACTCCCTCCAGCCCAAAGATAGGCGGAACATAGTCTGTGAACCCGCGAAAGCTCTTGGACATCAACTGCCCACCTATAACCACGTTCCACCGCATGGCGAAGACCCCGACAAGAACCAGAGTTGCCGCAAGGACCCGTGCCGGCGTCTTAACGCTCTCTCCTGACCTGGTCAACTCCGCGTAGCTGAGAATGATCAGTGGAACAACCGCACCGAGGATGAACTGGATGCCGAAATAGCTGAAGTATATCTTCTCGTTTATCAGCCGGGAAATGATCTCCCAGCTCTCCTCGGCCTCGTAGTTCATGGAAAAGATCTCGAGGCCCTCCAGGACGAGGTTTACGCACAGAATGCCCAGCAGCCAGATCGCCAGGGCACGCAGGCAATTATGATCCAGAGGCACGTTTCTGATCTTCGATGACACGACGTACATGACCAGCAGCAGCGCGATACCCGAGACCGTGGCCGACGTAATAAAGATGATCGGCATGAGTGGTGTGGACCACCATGGATTGGCTTTTACCGCCCCGAATATGAATCCCACGTATCCATGCAGCAGGAACGCCGACGGGATCCCGACGAGGGCCAGGATCTTGATCAGCTTCGCATCAATCGCTCGCGCTTCCTCAGATATCTCAAGGACGCCCAGTGCCAGAACTGTATAGACGGTTTTCCAGACACCCTCGCTTGTTTTGGCATACCTTACGATATCCTCCCTGAATACCAGCCAGACTTCCGTGAGCACCAACAGAAAGTACGCCAGCCATATGAAACCGAAGGCGGACATAGCGGAGGCAAGATTCGGCGTGATGAACATCTGTAGTGCTCGCTCCGGCCGGCCCAGGTGGATCACCAGGGGCAACGGGGCAAAAAGTAGAAATGCCAACGCCGCCACAAGAGAGAATCGGGCAACCGGCTTGAGCGCCTTGATGCCGAACACGTGATAGAGTGAGGACACAACGAAGGCTCCGGCAACCAACCCCGTGATGTACGGGTAGACAACGATGAGCAGATCCCATTCGACCACGCCCTCGTTGGGATATATGAAGCCATCCACAGTCTAGTGCACCCCTTTTTCGAATCCAAGGTAGAAGACCTTTGGATCAGTGCCCAGCTCCGGCTTCAAGGTGTAGACGCGCTTTTCCCTCGTTATTCGCGACACAACACTCTCCGGGTCTCTCAGGTCTCCGAACAGCCTCGCCTCGACCGGGCACGCCTGCACGCAAGCCGGAAGGAGGCCTCTGTGTATCCGGTGATAGCACCAGTTGCACTTGTCGATTACCCGGTCCACGCCAAAATGGGACTTATGGCCGCGGGGCAGCATGAATCTTGCTCCATAGGGGCATGCTTGTATGCAGTACCTGCACCCGATGCAGTGGCCATGGTCCACCAGGACCACTCCGTCGTCTGTCATGTAGGTAGCTCCCACCGGGCAGACCTTAACGCACGGGGGATTGTCACACTGGTTGCAGAGCTTGGGGACAAAGAAGCTCTTTCTGACATCCAGTGCCTCGTACTTGACGTTCATATAGTCAGCGGCGAACCCGTCCCTGCCTGCATTTGGAGAGTCCACGAAGAACTCGCCTTCCTCATCGATGACATATCTCTCGACCCACGTTCGGTTGTATTCAGGCTCCCAGGGGACATCGTTCTCCTTCTTGCAGGCCACGACACATCGCCCGCAGCCAATGCACTTGTCGTCATCACAAACGAATCCCCAATGATACTTCTTCCAGTCGATCTTCACGGGTTCGGGCGCGAGCAGACCTCTGGTGACACCTTCCGCCCGCGCAGGCTTTCGCATGACAGACGCTACGCCACTGTAGGCAAGTGCTCCCCCCAGCAAACCCTTCGCCCCCATGCTCAAGAATCCTCGACGTGAAACCATAATCGTTCAGTCCAGCTCAGTTCTGTGGCAATTCAAGCAACTAATGGTCTTGCGCCCCGCGTGATCCTCAGGGGGAGGCTTGATTCCTTCAGCATTGTGACACAGGAGACACTCGGAGCGCCCCTCCAGGCTGTGTGGAACACGGGGCAGCGTCATTCCTCTCAACTCGTCCGGGCCGTGACACTCCAGGCAATTCTCGCGTCCCTCCACAGGATGCGGTGGTATGGGTGGAGTCCTCTCCCATGGCTCATGCGGCCGATGACAGGACTGGCAGTTGGAGCGCCCTTCCAACTCGTGAGGAACCTGCTTCGGCATACCCGCCCTCGGTTCGTGTGGGTCATGGCATTTGATGCACTCGGCTCCGTTCCCCATTTCTTCCATATCCACCTGGGGGAAGTTGCCGGGGCGGGAGACCAGCGCGGCGTGGCACAACGCGCAAAGCTCCCTCGAAGACTCCACCACGACGGGCGGCGCTCCTGTTTCCACGTGTGCAGCGCCCGGGCCGTGGCAGGTCTCGCAGTTGATCGTCTGGTGGTCTGATCTCTCCCACATAGTGTACTTATCCTCGTGGCAGTTGACGCAAACGGCCGAACCCACGTATTGGACAGGCAGACTCGCCCACTCCTCCGCGTTCACTTCAGGGTTGCTGGTGTGAAAGCCAAGCTCCTCGAGGACCGCCGGGGCCGGCACAACCTGGAGCAAGACGACCACGACCACGAGTACTCCCGCCAGCAATCCCCCAAGCCTTATTAGGTGAGTCATCCTCTAGTTCTTCTCGTCAATCAGTCGCCCTGGCCCAATCCTGGAGACATCACGCCGTGAATATCCATCGTGATCGGGATGATGGTGTTGTTCTGCTCGCCAGCCATCTCCACCAGTGTCTGCATATAGCGCAACTGCAATGCCGCCGGCTGGCTCTGGATGATCTCAGCGGCTTCCGCCAGCGCCTTCGCCGCATCCCGCTCGCCCTGAGCATGGATAATCTTCGCCCGCTTCTCTCTTTCCGCCTCCGCCTGCCTCGCCATCGCTCGCTGCATCGAATCCGGAAGCAGGACATCCTTTACCTCAACCAGCGTCGCCCTCATGCCCCATGGCTCTTCACTCTGCTCATCAATAATCTTGCCAAGCCTGCGGTTGATCTCGTCGCGATGCCCAAGCAGTTCGTCCAGGTCCGACTGTCCTAAAACGCTTCTCAGCGTTGTCAGCGCGAGCTGAGTGATCGCCTGCCTGTAGTTCTCGACATTGATGATCGCCTTCTGCGGGTCTATCACCATGAAATAGACCACGGCATCCACTTTCACTGTGACATTGTCCTTGGTGATAACCTCCTGAGGGTCCAGCACCATGGTCTGTATCCGCAGGCTCACCTTCGTCATGCGTTCGATGAAGAAGGGGGCTATGAGGTTGAAGCCCGGCTCCCTCACTCCGACCAAACGCCCGAAGCGGAGCACCACCCCTCGCTCATATTGCTTCACGATCTTGATACTGGTGCCCAACACAGCCAGCAGCACTATGCCAATCAGAACGAAGTATCCAGGATTCATGATCGGTTTCCCCCTTCACTTTGTAGGTAGAAGCCACTCAACCCCATCATGTGGCAGTTGTCATGATTACCCCAATGCATGCGACCTCGTTGACTGGCTATTCGTTGGCCCTCCCCGGCCCGATGACCCCCTTGACGCTGGCCAGGAGGTCACGCATCTCAAAAGGCTTCTGGATGTAATCATCCGGTCTCAGTTGCTGCACCATGGCCGCATCGGCAGGCTCTGCGGTCACCACAATGACTGGCATGTCGCTCAAAGACTCGGTCAACCTGAGGAGACTAAGGATACCCCAGCCGTTGAAGTCCGGGAGTTTGAGATCCAGGAGGATCAAGTCCACCCTGGTGTTGAGGAGCTTCGTGATGCAGTCAAGACCCGTTGTCACTTCGACAACCTGCGTATCTCTGTCCTCGAGGTTGCGCCGAATCAACTTGGTTATCGCCTGGTCATCGTCAACGACCAGGACCAAGCGTTTCTCTGAAACGTGAGGCTCTGCCTGCATGTTTCGCCTGCCTTCTCCCTCTCAATTCTATCGCTTTGCACGTGAAAAAGGCATGAAAAGCGAGGTCCAAGAGATGAAAAAAACGTGAAAAATGCACCAGGTCTTTTGGAGAGGGGGGGTCAACCGCGTTCTGAAGTGTCCCGGAAGGCCCTCAGCCGCCGCCTCTTGTCACTCAGGACCCACGAATATGTATCCGATTCCTGGTCTGGAGAGGATGTACTTGGGCTTGTGCGGGTCCTCCTCCAGCTTCTGGCGCAGATGGCGGATGTAGGCCCTGAGGTAGTCCAGTTCGTCCTGGTACTCCGGTCCCCACACCCTCGTCAGGAGTTCCCGATGCAGCATCACCCTCCCGGCATTGCTCACCAGTTGAGAGAGGAGCTTGTACTCGGTGAACGTCAGGGCAACTTCGTTTCCGTGCACCGTCACCCTGCGCTGCACGAAGTCAAAGCTGATGGCGCCAAGGGTGACCGCAGGCGGTGTTGAAACGTCCTCCGACAACCCTGTACGCCGCAGCACTGCCTCAATCCTGGCCAACAGCTCCTGAACATTGAAGGGCTTCGTCAGATAGTCGTCCGCACCCAGTTTCAGCCCTCTGACCTTGTCCGTATCCTCAGCCTTGGCAGTGAGCATGATGATCGGCGTGGACGTGAACTCTCTGATCCTCTGGCAAAGCTCGTACCCATCTATCCCCGGCAGCATGATGTCGAGTATGATCACGGCCGGGGTCTCCTTGGTCAAAATGTCCAGAGCAGATGCGGCATCCATAGCTACGAGAACTTCGTACTTCACGGATTCCAGGTTGGCACGTACCAGTCGCACCAACTGAGAATCGTCATCAACCAGCAGAACTGAGATCTTCTTATCCACCTGTCGCCTTCCAGTGGTTTCTATTCGCTATCCTGGGCTCCGTTGAGAGGCAGGCTGAAGTGGAACGTGGTGCCCTTTCCCGCCGTGCTGTCCAGCCATACCCTGCCGCCATGGGCCTCTACGTGACCTCTCACTATCGACAGCCCGAGGCCACTTCCGGGGCTCCTGCGCGTGAGTTGATCTCTCACCCTGTAGAATCGATCGAACACCTTTTCCCGGTGTTCAGGGGGGATGCCCACCCCCTCGTCACGGACACTCACTACCAGCTGGTCATCCTTGACTTCGCCCTCTACGGAGACCTTGCCGCCCGCCGGAGAGTATTTTACCGCGTTTTCAACGAGATTGCGAAGAACCTGCTCCACGCAGCGAACGTCAGCCTCGACCACCGGGAAAGTCGGCGGGAATTCGATAGTGAACCGGTGTTTCTGCCAACGCGATGATATCTCATCCACAACCTTCTGGGCCAGTCGAGGAACGAGTAGCGGCTCCTTTTCCAGCTTGAGCGCACCAGCCTCCAGCTTGGCGGACAGCAGAATCTTGTCAATCAGGTCACGCAACTCATCCGTTTTCTCATCAATTATCTGCAGGAACTCTCCCTGGGTCTCAAGATCCCAGGACACGTCCTTGCGCAACAGTGAGGTGGAGTAGCCCTTGATCAACGTCAGCGGGGTGCGCAGCTCGTGAGACACCGAGGATATCAGTTGGGCCCTTAGCCGGTCCGCCTCGTGCAAAGCCCGCGCTTCCTCGGCCTCCTTGGCCAATTGGTATCTCTCGACTGCAAGTGCGATGCCATCTGCTATGGCCTGAAGAAGACGACGGTCAGACCCAGAGAACACATTGTTATCTCGCGAGCTGATCAAGACAATGCTCCCGATGTGCCGGCTCCCATGGAACACCTCGGCGCTGATGGAACTCCGCGCAACAGAACGTAATGGATCAGCTTCAAGCAAGGCAGTGACCGCTTCCTGTACTGTGTCTTTTGGGGCCTCCCCCTCCCCCTCAGGGACAGACTCCGGCGACAGCTCGCCCACTGACCGAACCACCTGACTGGAAAGGGACTTCTTGTCGAGCCCGAAGGATTCCAGCCCGACAGCGCATTGCACAATTAGCGTATCACTGCCCACACGTTGGAGAACCAGCATGCCACCATCTGCCCCCGAGATGATCTCCACAGCCTTGGCCACAATAGCGTCAAAGAGGCCGGGCAGACTGAGAGTCGAGGTCAGGATCTCAGATACAGAGAGCAGCGAAGACAACTCGTGGGTCTTCTGCTCCAGTTCATCGTGGGAGGTCTTAAGCTTGACGCGCATATCGTCAAGACTCTGCGACAATACGCCGACCTCGTCTTTGCCCAGGGGCGCAAACGGACTGGTCAAGTCCCCACCGGCCATTCTCTGGGAAGCAGCGGTGAGCATTCGGATGCGGCCTCCAACGTCCCGAGTGGTTACGACCACGAACAAGACGGCAATGGAGACCAAGACCGCTCCGAAGATGAGCAGCCTCATGCGCAACTCGCGAGTAGGGGCAAGGGCTTCCCCTTCTGACTGACGGACGACGACACCCCAGTTGGCTGAGGACAAGGGAACGAAGGCCAGCACATCTTTCCTGTGGACTTTCTGGTCAGATTCGGGCCACGTATGGCATACCCCGCGAGTTGGCTTCCCTTCTGCGATCAGAGCCGCAAAGCGACCACCGTGGTCGCTCTCCTCAAAAGGGGCTGGCTCGGGTCCGGGCTCAGTTCTGGCGACAACAAGGCCGTTCTGATCCACAATCTCAACATAGCCAGTCTGTCCCAATCTGATCGGCTTGATGAAACCGCCCATGCCAGACCGGCCCAGGTCGATGGCAACAGCAACAATGCCCTTTTCCTCGCCTCCGCCCGTGGCGCTGGCAAGAAAAATCACCGGGGTATCGCTCAGCGGCGCAGTGGCCAGCCCGGACACACCGGTCTCGACTTCTCCCGCACCGTCTCCGATGACAGAAAGAGTGCGCATGTCCAGGGCTGCCGGTTTCGGTTCCTCGGGCAGGCTCCATATAACCTGACCGTCTTCATTCGCAAGGTAGATGCCATGAGTGTATATCGAGAGCCGGGAATACACCTGCTCGAGTGCCGCAAGCTGAGAAGCGAGGTCCTCTCCTGCGCCATCGATCGCTATCGTACTGGCTGCTCTCCTCAGTTCGACGAGCGCGCGTTCCAGCGCCTCGTCCAGATAGTCTGCCACCAGACCCGCAGTGGTCAGCCGCTCATTAAGCATTGCCTCTGTGGCACGGTCTACTGCCCTCAAGCCCAGCGAGCTGAATACACCGAGGCCCAATAGCAGACCGACTGTGGTCAGCAGAGTGATCTTTTTCCAAAGGGTCAGATTAGTCAGGAATCTCATCGCCATCCCTGTGACAGGGCACGCCTTTCCGCCACTGAATACGATCAAAGCTACCGCGCGTGGCTGCCTCTGACACACTCAATTATAGGGGCATGGGCCTCGGCAGACAAGTTCGAGGGGCTACATCCGGCCAATGTGACACTACGATTCGCGGCCCGGAGGATCGGGCTTTCGCACCGGACAACAGAAAACCGGCGCACCCGCAAAGGGTGCGCCGGCTACTTGTCCAGCCTGTCTACGCGAGGGGGACCACGTCCCTTTTACCTCAGGGCATCGATTGAGGCATTCAACACGTTAAGGGTGAAATCGGGGTTGTGTACTCCTTCGCTGCCATCACCGTGAAGCAGGAAGTAATTCCAGCCAGCCTTGGCTATCGTCTGACCACGATCGGAAGACAGAAGTGTGCCATCTTTGACCGTTGTGTCTGAAGCAAGCCTTACGTGCTCATACTTGGTCGAGTCGATTGTGATATCCATCGCCATCCTGCCGTGCGTCTCGGTGAGCTCCACGGCTGTAACCGATGTGCCGTCGCTGATAGTCACATCTGACGTGGCAGGACCGAACCCTATCAGGGTGACTGCATTGCCGGCGGCCGTCTGCGACTTGATCTCGCTAACGATCGCCTGCTCAATGGCAGCCTTGAGCTCCTCCAGTTGACTGTGGGTAGACTCCTGTAGAGAACCACCGTCAAAGGCGCCATGGCAGTTGGAGCAGATGTCGGGACTTGCCACGAATGAATGGTTTGTACCGGAAAGGTTGTAGCTGAACTCCGCCGGCGGTGGCGTCAACACCATATGGCAGTTTGCGCAGCTGTCCTCGATGAAGGAGTGCGGAGAGCGGTCTCCCACGTTGACGAAGTAGGCATTCTGGCCCATGAGCACATCGCCCTGCGCTGCCACATGCGGCGCTCTGTCGTCCATTTGGGTCGTCACGGCGTCGTTGTGAGCGCCGTTGCGAGTGTTGTGGCAGGTAACGCAGATGGCTCCCTGGCCTACACCGACTGCCTTGAACCCGGCGGGCAGCATCGGAGTATCGCCTTCCACCCGAACGGTTGCCGTATTGGGCTCACCCGAGGTCTTGCCCTGCGCATGTGGATCATGGCATACAACGCACGTCACCGGCTCCGCAGTTTCGGGCGTCCAGGTAATCTCAGCCTCTATGTTTCCGGGATTGCCTGCCACCAGCTGAGGCAGCCACGCGAGGAATCCCTGGGCAGCGTGGCATCGCCCGCAGCTCTCGCTGGTGCCCCGTTCCACCGCCAACGTGTAGTCAGCGTGCTTGGCGATGTCATTCCATTGCTGGAAGCGACCGTGCCGCGGAGGCTCACCGTGACAGGCTCCGCAAACGTCGCCCGACAGGCTTGTGCGAGGCGATCCTTTCATATGGGCTTCACTCGTCTGAGGGCCATGGCAATTCTCGCACTGTATGTTGGCGAGGCGAGCTGTCTCCGGGTAGTCGGATAGCATATCGGACCAGTTGTCCGGGCTGGGGCTGTTGATCAATCCAGCGTCCAGGAACTCGGCGTAGTCTGAGGCCTCATCAATGCCGCCGTTGCCTGCTGACTGGTTGAAGCCCACAGTGTGACATGCGAAGCAGCCTTCACCGTAATGGGTGCTGGTATTCAGGTTCTCTGCCAGTATCTCGGCATGCCCTGAGGCTGCCCAGGGAGTAAACTTGTCAGGGGCAATGGAATCGTTGTGACATGATATGCAAGAGGAATCAGAGACAGGCTCCCCATTGGCATCCTGTCCGGTGATAACTCCTGCCCAGCTGCCGGCGTAGATTTCAAGCGACGCCCCGCTGTTCGACTCGGCCAGAGTGTACTTGCCCGCGACATCGGGGGCAAAAACCGGATTCTGGCCCGAGGCATCTTCCAGACTGGCTGTGGATCCAGAGGGAGCGTCAAGCGTCCAGCCATAGGCATCCTGGGTCTTGCCGTGCAGCAGCACCGACTCCTGGATGGCCACGTTCTGAAGGCCAGTACTCACCGTGTGAGGAAGATGCGCCATCACGTTCACAGTGCCCGTGTAGGCCCCACTGGAGGTCGTTACCGCTATCTCAAACATAGCTGCCTCGGCCTCCTCCAGCGAGTGCGGGTTGACGCCGAGGACCATGAACCGGTCGATCGGATCCAGAATCTCTACCAGATGTCTCTTGTAGGCTGCAGGACCGCCCAGAGTCACAGTCGCGGAGTCAGAGCCGGCGTTTTCGATTGCAGCCTCCACGCCCCCAGTCTGCCTCCATTCGTATCCAGTAACTTCCGAGCTGTCCAGGAGCTCAACCGTGACCTTGAGGGTAACGGTCCCATCTGGAGAGCCCTCCTGATCTTCGCCGGCGTCGACTGCCACCGGGACTGTGGGCGCGAGAACAACGTCGCTGGTGGTTGTTTCCCCTGCTGCAACCACAACCGTCTGCGTGGAAGACTCGAAGTATTGCCTTTCGAAGGTGAGATCGTACGTCCCCGCGGGAAGAGTGGCCGAGTATCTGCCGCCGCTGTCAGTCAGAATGCTCATGTCCCAAACAGCGGGGTCCGTGGCGACTGTGGCGCCGTCTACGGGCCCACCGGTCAGGCTATTGGTCACCGTGCCGGAAACGGTACCGCTGTCGGTTTCATCATCGGCGTCATCTGCACAACTTGCCAGGACAAGAAAGGTTGATAGTGACAGAATAGCTATAAGCAGCAGCCAATTCCTGTTAGCGTATGCTCTCATTGCTGGCCCTCCTTTATGCTCTGCCCGTCTGTTGAACCGGGGCGGCGAGTCGCTGGCGCGCACGTTCCCATGAAGTACTCTGGCGTACTATAGTGAAGTTTCCACAGGATGTCAAGCATTTGCGCAGGCAACTTCCGAACTGCCTCTAGCGATAACAGTGGGGTGCAAATCCCCTGACATTGAGAGGTTATCGACTGGACACTCCAGGTAGAACAGTGGAGAAGATCCTGAGAACAGTACTGATCATAGCTTCCGACTAGGAGTTTTGGAGACCGACCGCGGCCGTGAGGCCGCACTTGTCGACGTGGAGCCGGGCAAAATGATGAGTTACCACAGGGCCAATAGGGGCATGAATCGGTCGCCGCAACGTCTCTGACCGCACGATCCGATCCTCGACGCCACCAAAACGGACGATGTTGTGCCAAGAACCACGCCAGCCAGCATGGCCTGGGCGAGACTCCACAAGTACCATGGTGTCGGTGGAAGGACCCGTTGTCGCACCGTTGATACTCGCTTGGAGGCTATCCAAGGTGACTGTGTCAGCACTCGTTAGCTGGGACCCAAGCGAAAACTCCCACTTGAGCCGAGGGCCAGGCTGCCCCCAACCCGCTACAAAATGTAAAAGGCGAGCCGGGAGCCATCCACGGACTCCAGACTCGCCCTGCGTCCTACTTCAGCCAATCCTTGCATGGGGGAACTGCCGACGGAATATCGGAGAACAGCCGGCAGCGGCCACTGCTTCACGCCACCAGCAAACAGTTCTCCCCTTCCAGGCCTCCCGTGCCTGCCAAAAGCGACTACTGGCGGGGTGTCTCTAACACTCCATTAGCTAGTCCGTCGGGGTGTCGGTCCAGACACCGCCCCGCTGACTGGTCAATGTTTCCATGGCGCCAGCGTTCATCACAGGGGGTGCGGCCTCTGAGTTGCGGACCGTATGGCAGTCGGTACAAGAGTTTGAGCCGGCCGCCACTGCCGTAGCGCCACCGTGAGACTGATCCACAGCCGAACCACTCTCGGGGTCGTTGTAGACTTTTCCATCGGCTAGGTTTGAGCCGTCCAGAAATTCCCAGGTGTTGATGCCGGGCTGGAACAGATTGACGAGCGTGGACGGGAACGTAGCTACGTCATCCCAATTCGGCAGCTGATAGGTTCCTGTGCCCGAGAAGTAAGTAGCCTCGATATCCCCACCCGAGCCTGCACCAAGCGACATGGTCATCGGGAAGGAGATGTAGTGATCCCTTGTGGTGTACTCCCAAAGATGGACTTCGAACCCGACTTCGTAGGTTTGGCCAGGCACAAACGCCACGTCGTCTGAATTACCCGTGTCTAGCGCACGCTGCATCTGAACCTTCCAAACACCGAGGGTACCGTCAGGCGATTCGGGGGTGAAGTAAGTGCCGTATGAAGTGATGTCAGAACGGCTTCCTGCGCCGGCACGGAGGACTCTACGCGGTACGGTGTCGCCCTCTGCAGGTGCGTAACCGCTTACATCGGCCCACGGGATGGCAACCGGATTAGGAGCTGTCGCACCAAGAATCTCGGCATCCGGCATTGTCATATAGTAAAATGGAGTAAGCCAAAACTCATCCCAATCGAACACATACTGCCCCCAGGTGGTGTCCGGATTCAGCAAGTAGTCTGGATTCCCATCGGTGATGCCTTGGTTAAAGAAAACGCCCGTACCAGCGTCACCCTTGCGGCCACCGTCGTCCCCTGAGGTTCTCGTCTCAGCTGCCCAATCCAGCGTTTCAATGTGTTGGTCATCTGCCCGGCCGATGGGGTTGCTGCGGGCTCCGCGCCAGTGCCAGAGATCGAGTGCCGTATCACGATCCTCCGGGCTGCCGGTCATTTTTGTTGGATCGACCCACTTCCCATCATGGCCGTTGGCGGAATTCCATTCGGGCATGTGCCGACTGTCATTGTGGCAGGTGAGAAAGCAGCCAAAGCTACCAAAATCGGACACGTTCACGGCAGCGCTAGGATCATTAACCATTATCGAAGTGCGTTGCTCATAGATCGTCGACAAAATATCTGTGTCGCCTTGATCCGTATCGCCATCGATACTGGCTTGAGCATCTCGCCTGTCACCGCCCTCTTTTTGCCAAGCACCAGACGTATATCTCAGATACTGGTGACGCTTGCCTTCATTGCCGCGATAAATGACGCGCCAGAAGAAAGAATCGTCGTTGTACGCCGATTGAACCTGGTACGGCAATACCGTTCCGTGATCGCCATTGTGTCCTTCAAGTGTCGGT
Organism: Dehalococcoidia bacterium; assembly: GCA_036446335.1. Taxonomy (GTDB): domain Bacteria; phylum Chloroflexota; class Dehalococcoidia; order SZUA-161; family SZUA-161; genus JAZFSU01. The sequence goes on from JAZFSU010000095.1 coordinate 12,710, forward strand.
GTATCAGGGCCAGCTGCTCCTGCAGGGCCCGCTACGCCTGCAGGGCCGGCAGGACCCGGATCGCCGACGGGTCCTTCAGAACCGGTACAGCCCGCCAGCACGGCAAGAGCGGCCAGCAGGACGATGACTGCTAGAATGACCAGGTTGTTTCTCCTGACAAACACTTTCATCTCCGATATCTCCCTTCTTCTCTACCCGGTCCGATCCCCATCCAGTCCAATTCGGAAGCCAGCACTTTGCCTTCGTCCACGAGTCCCCTGATGGGAACGGCCAGAGCAAGTCTCGTTAACTTTAGTGAAGTTTCTGTAGAATGTCAAGCGTCTGAGCAGGCAAATACCGAACTGCCTCTTGCGATAACCACGGGGTGCAAATCCACTGACTTTAAGAGATTATCGACTAATCACTCCGGGCAAAACAGTGGAGCATATCCCGAGAACAGTACTGATCATAGCTTCCGACCAGGGGTTTTGGTGACCGACCGCAGGTGTGAGGCCGCACTTGTCAAACGAAGCTGCTTCTCCTTGATCCGTGAATTGCCGAGAGGACATGTCCGTTATCATTGTGAGGAGCGTCAGCGACGAAGCGATCTGATGGGAGCAGTGCCTGAATGAAGGAGAGAGATTGCTTCGCTTCGCTCGCAATGGCATGCCAATCCGTGATTTGACCATAGCCACTGTTGAGGTGAACATCCTAATCGTGGTTAGGGCTCCTCGACTTCATTGGTCAGCACGCCCCGATTGAAAGTGTGCACAGCCTGGACGGGTCGCTGGATCATGACTGGGGATGAGACAATAGGCCGCCGGCCCATAGACGGCCGCGCCGTGCAATTGTGCCTGCCGGCGCTGATGTCACCAGTAGACTTCGATGCTCGAAACGGTTCCCAATGATCCCCAGTAGGGGCCCAGGCTAGAGCTTGCCCTGTCCAGGGTTTCCCTGATCGCGGCCAGGCTGTGCGCCTTCCGCTCGGGTTGCTCATACTGCCCCTGATCCCGGTCGTCCCCTCTCGCATCTGCGGTGGACCCGAGCGCCGTTCGCGAGGACGATGAGTAATCGTAGTCCGCTGTGTACGACATCTGGACCTGTGCACGGCGATAGAACTCCTCGCGCATAGCCCTGTGGTCGAGCTTCCTCTGGACGTATTGCTCGTAGTAGGAATATGCTGGGCTGGAGGCGACGTCCAGACTGACGAGCCCGTAGTCCTTCCCGATGGCAACGTAGGCCACCTTATCCCGGCTTTCCGACCCGCCAACCGTCTTCACCGAAGCAGGAAGCTCAAGCCACGAATCGGTGCTGTCGATCCAAACCAGGCCCTTGTCAGTCGTAGAGAAAGCGTTGAGGGCATGGCGTCTGATCTCGCCTTCGAATTCGACGACAACCCACGCCGCCCTAATGCCGGCGGCCTCTGCGTTGTTATGGATCTCTTCGGCGAAAGCGCCACAGGGGAACGAGGCCGGGTCGTAGTCCTTCCGATCGGTCTCGTCGGCCAGAAGGAAGCTCTTCAATTGCTCCCACGTTGGATCGGCTGCGCGTTTCGCGTTGGCAAGCTGAACCCTGTCGTCTCCCCAAGGGATTCGAGCATATGGCGGTGGTACGCCATGGTAGGTGGTTACCCCTTCGCTCGCCAGTCCCTCCAAGGCCATTCGGCCGGAAGCGGTATCATCGCCCATGATGCCGACCAGCCCCACGATGGCCTCTTTTGGCGTGGAGAAAGGGCCAACCCCGGTAAACATCGCTGCCGTGCATCCCAACACAGCTACGACAGCCAGAGAGAACAGCACCTTCGTGGAACTCGCCTCTCCCAGCTTGCGCTTCTGCAGCCTGCCGAGCGTTGCGGCGATTTCGGATGGC
>JAZFSU010000096.1:0-8840 GCA_036446335.1 Dehalococcoidia bacterium
CCTCTGCCACAAACTCGCTCACGGTGACGAGATAGGTTGAGAACTGGGTCATCCCGATGTAGACCAGGACAGCGAAGGCCACCGCCACGACTGCACCCGCCACGATGAACTTCCTTCTCTTGAGCAGAGAAGGGCGTCCGGCGGCGCTGCCACCGGACGGCCCTGTTCTGTTAGCATCCTCCATCTCCACCCCCTTGCCCGGCTTCTTCGCAACAAATGCGAAATCGCCGATACATGGTAAACCTTATGTCAAACTGTCGACCACCGGTCGCATTCGGATCGAACAGCCTTCGAAAAGCTAAAAGCCACCTTTGCCGAAGGGAAACTTGTTGTTGCCCATCGCTTCCCCCTCGGCCGATGCTCGACTCTAGCTCTTCAATTGTGTGCGCCAAGACCCTGAGGCCAAGGCATTCCCCCCAACGACCATCGTCGCTTGGGACTGGCCCGCCTCAACGGCCATTATTCGGCTGGGAAATGGCAGCCCCTGCAAGTGTCCGATGTGCGGCCTTCGTGAGCAACGGTTTGCCCCGTTCCGCCCACTTCCCCCACACCAGCCGTGCCTACCTGGTGGCACAACTTGCAATCATCGCGAAAGGGTTCTAGGTCGTGTGGTATTTGAGGTGCCACACCGAAGTAAGGTGGCTCACCCACCGGTGCAGCTGTCGCCTCCGGCGTGGCTGTCGGCTCCGGCGTGGCTGTCGTCTCTGGCGTGGCTGTCGGTTCCGGTGCGGCCGTGGCCGTAGGCTCCGGTGTGGCCGTTGCCTCATCGTCGTCACCGTTGCAGGCAATGAAAGCTACCGAGAGCAGCATTACCAGGCCCAATAGGACTACAGGATACCACTTGCGCCCAATCTTCATTTATCTCCCCCATTCTATTTGCGTTGGTGGTTCAAACATGGATTATTGGCGGCGGGCCATGGGACTCCCTCCTTCGGGATCTGTCGTCCGTGTCGCCCTGCCCGCACAACATACCGCTGTGGTTTCGCGGTTCAATCTTCTTCCGCCGATACTACTGTCTCCTCCTGTGGCTATCACCCCCTTCACTGCAGACCCGACAACTGGTAGTGGCACAGGTTGCATTCTGCACCTATGCGTTCGCTCGCGGAATCAGCCGTCGTGGTCGTGGGCACAAGCTTGCCATGGCATCTCAGACACCCCGGCCATTCCGTATGGCCGATGTTGTTGGGATGCGTTTCCCAGCTAACATCCATGTCCGGAAACGTAGTTAGCTTGACGATCTCCTTCAACTCCTCGATCGCCGCGGCAATAGCCTCGCCCTTCTCAGTATACACCACAGGATAGTACGTTCGGTAGAATTCGTCAATAGCCTCCACCTTAATATTCGCTTCGTCGACGCTAGGGTTCACCGGGTCCAGGGCTTTCATAGACTCCCGCTTTATGAATGGAAGCTCCCTGTCGATCACGCCCTGCGCCATCGCCCTGTCGATCAATTCGTCAGGCGAATAGAAGATGTGGGTCGCCCTATTATGACAGTCGATGCAGTCCATGAGACGCTTCTCGCTCTTAATCAGTCCGGCATCGATCTCATCAGCCCTCGCGGGGTCGATGTACTCGGTCAATTGACCGTCGGCACCCGTGACGCCCACCCAGCCTATCTCCTGACGCTGCCTATCGAGAGGCAGGTACCAGACTTCCGCGCCCACATGCCAGTGGATGCCCGATGCCGCATCGGGGTGCCCGCCTCCGATCTTCATGAGCAGCGTATCTACGTGCTCCGTGTTCTCCTCGTCCGAATCGTAGTGCCGATTGACACGAACCATGTCGCCAGTGAATCTCTGGGGCCAGTGACACTGCTCACAGGTATCGCGCGCCGGGCGCAAGTGCTCGACAGGCGAAAGGATCGGCCTTGGGAACGTGTCAAACGCTACCGCGGCAAGCTGAGGCAGGCCATTGATCTTGGACTTGACCAGCCAGGTAGCACCCGGGCCTACGTGACAGGCCGCGCACTCGACGCGGGCATGGGGCGACTGCTCATATGTTATGAACTCAGGAGTCATGGGGGTATGGCACAGCTGGCCACAGAACTCGGAGGTCTCCGAATACAGGGCGAGCCTGAACCCCCCGGTAGCCATGAGTATGACTTCAATCACGCCGAGACCCACGAAGAAGATCAGCCTCCGTCTCTGCCGCGGATCCTGGAAATTGAGCGTGGCATAGCCTCTGAGCCAGTTCGGCTTCCCCAACCTGGGCCGCCGCGGCCGCCACCACCGCCTCCGCCGCCCTTCTTCCACAGGAACCGCGTATCGCGGAGACAGGTCATCTTCCGTCATGCTCTTTTTGTTCAGGAACACGCCAAAGGTAAAGACGAGCCCTCCGGCTATAGTCAGGAAGAACAGTACTATGAAGCCAAAGAAGCTGTACTTGTCGCCGAAAGGAATCGCAACAACGATGACCAATACCAGGACGATGCTGAGCATAAAGAGGGCAAACCCGGCAGCCGTCGCCAGATCACTGAATACCTCACGAAACCGTCTCAATTAGATCCCTCCTCCATGCTCTCCAGAGCTCTTTCATACTCCTGGGGATGCTCATGGCGATACCGCTCCCGGGGGACTCTGCCTGTGAAGATGGACTTGTTGAGGGGGAATATGCCCGGCGGAACATGATTGAAGAAGACATGAATCATCAAGATCCAACCGACCGCGAGGATCGCCTCGTCGCCATGGGCGATGAACGAGGCGGGGACAACCCAGCCAGGCAAGAACTTCGTCGCCGCGACAGGATACAACATAATGAAGCCTGTCAGAAACATCACCGGCATGCCCCAGAAGATAGCCCAATAGTCGAACTTCTCCCTCCAATTGAATCGATCGAACTTCGGTTTCTCCTTTCGCAGTCCCACGAAGTACTGCAGTTCATAGAACAGGTTTGCAAGGTCCCTGGGCCCCGGAATGATTTTCACCGGCATGGGACGTCTGAGGACCAGCGTAGTATATCCCAGATACAGCAGGTGGTAAACACAGACGGCAGCCATCAGGTAGGCAGCGAAATGATGAATGGAGCGGGCTGTATCCATCCCTCCCCATACCCCTATCCACCATTGGCTCACCGACGCATCATGGAACTTCATGGGCAGTCCGGTCAGGGCAAGGAGGATAAAACTGATCATCAGCCCAAGGTGCTGCACGATCTGATGCTTGTCGAACCGGACAACTTCCTTCTCCAGGATGATGGGCTTGGTCGCGGATGCCATTCCTACTCCCTCCATCTATTGACGCTCCACCTCAGCGTGGCCAGCGCCATAACCAGAAACGCAAAGCTAAGCACCGACGTCGTCAGAGTCAGGAAGAACTTCTCGGTATAGAAGACTGCAGCCGAGGTCGAGGGTGAAACCTCCCGGTGGCCCAGGAAGCCGCTGGCGAATTCGACACCGGCTCCGGGGTGGCACTGCTCACAGGTCTCAGCCAAATTCTCCATCCCGGCCACCGGAGAATCGGGGTTGTCGACCCTCTTTATGTCATGTGTGCCATGACAGTTGGGGCAGGTAGCTTTGTCCAGCTGGCTCATCTCGTACGTCCCCAACTGCATTGCCTTGCCGTGGAAGCTGCCCATGTATGTCTCATACACCTTTTCCAGGATACCGTAGCGGGTCATCAGCTTCTCGTCCCCGTGGCATTTGGCGCACGTCTCGGCGGCGTTCTTCCTGTAGGCTGGCGCATTGTACTCGAGAACACGGATCACGCTGTGGGGATTTCCCACCGGGCTGTGGCAATCGACGCACGTAGCGACATCCGGGTTTCCCAGGGCCAGCTGTTCGCCGTGGACGCTCTCCCGATGCAGGTCGTACTGGTACTCATGACAAGTGCCGCACTTCTCCGCCAGGGACAGCTTGTTGAGGGGGGTTACCACCGAGTGTGGATCGGCACCATGGCAGGTGGTGCAGTCTATGAACCGATGAGCGGAGGTGTTGAGATGCTCGCCCTCCACATACAAGGACACCTCGTTCCCATTCGCGAACTCCTTGGTGAAATCCGGGTCTCCATGGCAGACGAGGCACCGGTTCTTGTCCAATGCCTCCGCGCTGCCAACCGCGAAAACCAGAACCAGGATCACCGCGACAACTCCGCCTATCGGCAGCAGAAGCCATCTCATCAACATAGTGGTCTTCACTATCCCTCAAATCTGGGCCCGCAATGCCGACTCAATTAACATCCGCTGCAGGCCCCGCGCAACGAACATCGTCCGTCAGTTCCCAGTGTCCCTGACAAGAGCGGACCACGTGGGCCTTCGCTTTCAGGCGAGACTTGAGACCCCGGGCGACCGGCGCATCAATGGATGTTCTGCACAACGGGTTCTTGCAGCGCAAGCACTACTATCACTCCCATATTAGGGCAAATATCCTGCTTGCGTAGGGGTTATTCTACCCAATGTTCCTGGGCAGCATGTACCCGATAAAGAGGGAGGTTATGGGCTTGATAGGCCGATAACGCTGGGTAGGGGTACCCAGTGGGGCATATGATTTCATCGGATGGAGCTGTGCCTGGCGGCGCTTACGCGAACCATCCCTCGGTGTCCGTACGCGGCCACTCCACACCAGCCAGCGCGACACTGCCAAAGTTCACTGCCAAAAACATGCCGTGGTTTCTTCCTGCAATCACCTGTCATTTTGCTGAATAATATACCCATACTATCGATAAGAAGCGCAGCGCGACGGCCCATAGTGCTGGGGCGACTTTGCCCGCTCAACCGCATCGCTGCGTAGCCGAAGGGGGTCTTCGGACCGGCACCGCACCAGATGCGGTTCGAGTTTGACGTACAGCTTCGGCTCATGCTATAATATACTCGTGCGCACAACGTCGGCACCCAAATGCAGGTCGGTCGCTGAGCAGGATCTCAGCAAACATGAAGCTCCAGTACAAAATCACTCTGCTGATATTCGCTGTCCTGTTGCTCGTCGGAGCGCCGGGTGGTGTTATCATGCTTCACTATCAGAGGCAGGCCATCGCCTCCCAGTTTGAGGAGTCAGCCTTTACGATAGCCATGGCGCTCTACGATTCGCTGGTGCACGAAATGCTTGAGAGAGCACCAGATCATGTTCAAGATCTGACAATGTACTACGCCGAAAGGCCCCTCATAAGCGAAGTTGCGGTTTTTTCCGCCAATCAGGTTGTCTTTGCGTCAGCTGATACTTCAGAGATTGGCCAAAAAAGAAACGACCCCGAGATTGCGCGCGTTCTCGCAACGGGAGAGACCGTCAGCAGGACGGAGACACGCAACGGCCGGGACGAGTTGTGCGTTATCATCCCGGTGTTCAATGCTCCGGAGTGTCACCAGTGTCATGACCCTGAACCGCGTATTCGCGGGGCCATCGAGGTCGGAGTTGATCGCGGACCCCTGGACGCTCACATGCAAGATCAAACCTTGAGAATGGGGCTCATTGCCGGGATCACGTTCCTGATCGTCGGGGGAGGACTGGCCTTCACGGTCAGATCGGCCGTAGTCAAACCATTGTACAAACTCGCTGCTTCGGCCCGCATGATCGCCGGTGGCGACTTCAGCGCGCGGGCCGAAGTTGAATCGAAAGACGAGATCGGGACGGTGGCTCTTGCCTTCAATGAGATGGCCGAACGGGTCCAAAAGTATGCCAACGATTTGGAGGATTCCAAGAGCGATCTCGAGCAAAAGGTGGAAGAGAGGACTGTCCAGCTACACCAGATGGCGACTCTTCGAGGCCAGCTGCTGGAGAGGCTCACTTCAGCCCAGGAGGAAGAGCGACGCAGAATCGCGCGAGAGCTCCATGACGAGGCTGGCCAGGCCCTCACCGTGGTCATGATGGACTTGGCACGTGCCATGAACGCGTTGCCCGCCGAGGCAACGGAGGCGAGGGAGAGAGTAAGCCAGTCGCGCGCTATGGCAGCTCACACCCTGGCTGAACTTCGCAAGCTGATCAATGACCTCAGGCCTGAGGTTCTTGACCAGTTAGGTCTGGTCCCGGCCCTCCGGTCCTACGCGAAGAGCCGTCTCGACTCCGAAAACATCAAGGCGCGACTCCGTTTCGAGGGGCTCGAGGGCCGCCTTAATCCTCAGATAGAGACAACACTGTTCAGGGTTATTCAGGAGGCCTCCACGAATATCGTTCGCCACTCGAAAGCCACAACAGTCGACATCGAGATAGCAAGGTCTGATTCGATGGTCACAACCACCATAGTGGACAACGGAGAGGGATTCGACGTTGAGGCCGCCTTCAACGCCCCGATGTCATGGGGGCTGCGCGGCATCAGGGAAAGGGTCGCCGTCGTCGGCGGCAAGCTAAGCATAGAATCCGCAGAGGGCAAGGGCACCCGCATAGAGTTCACCATACCGCTGGAAACCCTATAACGCCAGGGAGGTGCCGGTAAATGGGTAAACTGCGCGTCTTGATCGCAGAGGATCATGCGATTGTCCGGGCAGGCATACGGTCACTGCTCGAGAGTGAACCGGACATCGAAGTCGTGGGCGAAGCAGCGCGAGGGGACGAGGTGCTGGAAAAAGCCATGCAGCTTGAGCCCGATATCGTGCTGATGGACATCGCAATGCCCGGAATCAGCGGAATCGAAGCCACCAGTCAGCTGAAAGAACACCTTCCTCAGGTTCGCGTGCTCGCCCTGACAATGCATGATGACGAAGAATTCTTCTTCGCCGTAGTCCGAGCCGGAGCCTCAGGGTACATACTGAAGCACAGCGAACCCCAGGAGCTGCTATACGCCATCCGCTCTGTTGGAGCTGACCAGACCTTCCTTTCGCCGACGGTGGCCCGAGCCCTCCTGGAGGGATATATCACAGTGGCCGGCGACCAGGAAAACGACAAGTACGGCACTCTGAGTCCCCGCGAAAGAGAAGTGCTGCAACTGGTCGCCTCCGGTCAGACAAATCGTGAAATCGCCCAATCCCTTTTCCTGAGCGTCAGGACTGTGGAGAAACACCGCCAAGCGGCGATGCATAAACTGGACCTCTCAAGCCCGAGTGAGGTAATGAAATACGCAATTCGCAGGGGGCTTGTCAACGCATTCGATAGTGAGACGTAAGCAGGCGCCAGACGGAGATGACCACTGGCCAGTAAGGGATCTCGCTTCTTCCGCGCCTTTGCTGAAACGCCATTCCGAGAGGATCGAGGGAGGGGCCTAGACGAGTCCAAGTTGGCGGCAAGCCGATTGCGGCTGCAGAGAAGTCTCTCATGAATGAATCTGCCGAGCAAGCCAGAGATACAAATGCTGCACCCGGTGGTGATAGCAATTACTGTTCCTGTGACTCCACCGGAGGACGGGGCAGCCGACGCAGTCACATGTGGCAAGGGCTAACAACCTCGTTCTCACGAGCCAAGGTGATTGGCCAAACCCGCGGAACTTATCAGCCCTGGATAATCTTGCTCGTCTTCGTGCTGGCGGCCTTGCTGTTTTCCAGTTGCGAGCAAGACGCGCCTCCCCCGGAATTTCAACGGCCATGGACATCAACTCCCACCCTGACCCCCGGCCCGACTCACAGCCCGACTCCCAGCACAGTGACCGACAGCACGCCCACACCGATTCCACCCCCACCTCCCCCGGCACCACCGACAGGGACGGCACCAGGATCAATACCCTTCATAGCTCACACCACCGAGGGCAGAGATGACTGTCGAGCCTGCCATGGCACCTTTGTGGTGTGGCCCACGACCAGCCACGAGGGCCGAAGCAGCGAGGTGTGCAGAGCGTGTCATCAACCGTTGCCAGGGGGCCCGCCCAAGATAGCGCACAGCATCGAGGAGCGTCGTGACTGTACCGCCTGTCACTCCCCCGAAGCCTTGGTGGCTCTGCCTGCAAGCCACGAAGGGCGGACGGTGATGATGTGTCTCATATGCCATGAGGTATCCGATGTGACTCCAAAACTGATCGCTCACAGTACGGCGGGTCGCGAGACCTGTAGCGTCTGCCACGGAGAGGGGGCCCTGGTTGTCCTGCCAGAGACCCACGCGGGCCGCACCGACCGGATGTGCCTGATATGTCACCGGGAGTCGCCCGTCCAGCCACCGGCCATGGCGCACAGCGCTGAGGGGCGTGAGGCATGTACTGCATGCCATGGAGAGGGAGCGCTGGTTGTCCTGCCGGACAGCCACGCAGGCCGCACGGTTCAAATGTGCCGACTATGTCACGAGGTCTCGCCGATTTCGCCGCCTCTCATACCTCACAGTATCGTTGCCCGGGGCGCCTGTTCCGCCTGCCATTCCGAGGGAGCCCTGGCAGGGATACCGATCACTCATGAGGGCAGAACGAACAACATGTGTCAGCTGTGCCACGAGCGTTCCCCGATGGAGCCACCGAAGATAGCTCACAAGCGGGAAGGGCGGGAGACCTGTTCGGCATGTCACGCAACAACAGGTGCGCTCTTGGGGCTGCCATCATCCCACGAGGGGCGAACAGACCAGATGTGCATGGTATGCCATACGATGACGACTGAGTTGCCCCCGGACCCGCCGCACCAGCTGGCAGATCGCCATCCCTGCACCGAATGCCACACAACGGGAAAACTGGGGGCGCTGCCGGCGTCGCACGAGGATCGGACTGATGCTCTGTGCGAGCTTTGTCATCAGACCGTTGCTGGCGGCCCACCTGCGATACCGCACAGCATCGAGCAACGTGCCGACTGTACGTCTTGCCACGAGACCACCCAGTAGCAGACGATCAGGCTAGAAGCGGTTATCGCCATGGTTGTGGCAACTCGAACAATCTGTAGTCGGACTCCTGCTGTTGCCCATCTGGCCTGCGTCGTGGCACGCGTTGCAGAAGTAGCGGTAGTCGTATTCCCCGACAGCTATCGTGAGGACTATCAACCCATCCCTGAACAACGACCCGTCTTTGGAGTAG
>JAZFSU010000097.1:0-13148 GCA_036446335.1 Dehalococcoidia bacterium
CCACCGAGCAGATGGCTGCGAACAGCTCGGAAGTGACGAAGTCACTGGAGAGCGTAGCTGGAATCTCGGAGCAGAACAGCGCTGCCACGCAGGAGATCTCGGCATCTGCCGAGGAGATGAGTGCGCAGGTGCAGCAGGTTGTAGCATCATCGCAATCACTGTCTGAGATGGCTACCGACCTGCAGAAGGCAGTTTCGACGTTCAGACTCGAATAGCAGGCAAGTGATCGCGGGGGGCCGGGCCCGGCCAGCGCGGCCTCCCGCTTCAACTGAAACAGGCACTAAACAGGGGAGGTATGGATAGATGGCAGAAAACAGCGGTGTTGCTGCTCATGTAGAGAGGCAACTGGTGATCTTCGACCTGGCCGCGGAGTCCTACGGCGTGGACATAAACGCCGTCCAGGGGATCATCAGGATGCAGACGATCACCAAGGTGCCGAGGACACCTGAGTTCGTCGAGGGCGTCATCAACCTCAGAGGCGAGGTAATCCCTGTCGTGGATCGGAGGACGCGCTTTGGGCTGACGGTGACTGAGGAGACGAACGACGTCCGGATAGTGGTGGTATACATCGGTGGGCAGCAGGTGGGGCTGGTTGTTGATGCTGTAACCGAGGTGCTGCGGATCTCTGCCGACTCGATCGAGCCGCCGTCGTCGGTGATCACGAGCGCTGACTCGGCTTACTTGCTGGGGATAGCCAAGCTGGAGGACAGGCTGATCACGATCCTTGACCTGGAGCAGGCCCTGTCCGAGGCGGAGAAGAACACGCTGGCGTACAACGAACTGTACGCGCAGGCCGGGGAAGTGCAGACCGAGACGGCGACACAGGAAGCCCCGGTGACGGTCTCGGCTTCCGTGCAGACGTCAGAAGTGGAAGCGGCCCCGGTAACAAGCTCGAAGAAGAGCTGACACGGCAAATACAACGTCCAATGGGGTAGCCTGGAGCATCCGCTCCAGGCAGGGGTTGGAGCGAATGCTCCGACCCCTGCCCGAATGAGAAGGGAAGGGTCCGATGGAGCTGGCACCTGACATAACAGCTGAAGACCTGAAGGTGTTCCTCGAAGAGGCTGAGGAGCAGCTGCAACTTCTTGATGAGGACATAATCAGGCTGGAGAAGGAGGAGGGCAACGAGGCCCTTCTGCAGGAGATATTTCGTGCCGCCCACACCCTGAAGGGCTCATCGGCAATGCTGGGCCACACGCGGATGAGCAATCTGGCACACGCCATGGAGAGCGTGCTGGACAGGGTGAGGAAGGGCACGCTGTTGCCGGGCAGCGGGGTAGTAGATGCCCTTCTCCACAGCCTTGATGGCCTGAGGGCTCTCAACGAGGAGTTGGTCTCCCCGGACGAGAGTGAATACGACATAGCCTCTGCAGTAGCCGAGCTGAACGCTGCCATGGGGGGAGAAGGCGAATCCGCTTCTGTGGCCGGGGACGGTGGGGAAATGGGTCCTCTGGCCCTGGATGATGATGGCCGGGAGAGATTGCAGAGTGCGGTGGCGGCGGGGCAGACCGCCTATCAGGTGAGCGTGGGGTTCGACAAGGAGAGCACGTGGACGGCGGTACGGTGCTTCCAGGTGGTGCACGAGCTGTCCCAGGTGGGCGAGGTGATAACGTCGAACCCGTCGCCGGAGGACATAGAGCAGGAGAAGGTGGGCTTCGAACTGCGGGTGGTGTTTTCGAGCTTCCAGGGAGAGGAACAGGTCAAAGGAGTCATGGAAACGGTCTCGGACATACAGAGCCTGAGCGTCGACGCCTACAGTTCGGAGCAGGCAGCGCCGGAAGTTCAGCAAGTGACTGGCACCGAGGAGACAGCTGAGCTCAAGGCGGCCGAGGGGGCGCAGGCACAGGCATCTCAGGCGCATACGGCTCAGACGGTGAGGATAGACGTAGAGCGGCTGGACAGCATGATGAACATGATCGGGGAACTGGTGATCGCCACGTCGAGGATTCTGCAGATCGGGAAGACCCTGGAGGGCAAATATGCCGACGACCTGGTGCAGGAACTGGGGAGGTCCTCCGCACACACGACCAAGGTGGTGAACGAGCTGCAGGAAGACATCATGAGGATCAGGATGCTTCCGGTGGCGACGGTGTTCAGCGGATTCCCGAGGATGATAAGGGACCTGGCGCAGAAGTCGAAAAAGAAGGTGGACTTCATAGTCGAAGGTCAGGAGACAGGGATAGACCGCACGGTGATAGAGCACATCCGGGACCCGCTGGTGCACCTGCTCAGGAACTCGGTGGACCACGGAATCGAGCCCACTGAGGACCGGAAGGCGGCCGGGAAGCCGGAGATGGCCACGCTGCGGCTTTCGGCCTGTCATGAAGAGGGTCACATAGTGCTGACGGTGGAGGACGATGGGAAGGGGATAAGCGCCGCCGTGGTGAAGGAATCGGCGGTGAAGAAGGGCTTTGTCACCGCCGAGGATGCGGCGCGGATGAGCGAGGACGAGGCGATAGGCCTGATATTCGCCTCCGGAATGTCGACAAAGGAGCAGGCCACGGAGGTGTCGGGGCGAGGAGTGGGGCTGGACATCGTCAGGAAGAATGTCGAGACGCTGAACGGATATGTCAAGGTAGACACCAAGGTGGGGAAGGGCACGAAGTTCACGGTGAGGCTGCCACTGACCCTGGCGACCGTTGACAGTCTGCTGGTCATGAGCAGCGGCGCGCTGTACGCGATACCCGTGGTGAGCGTGCTGGAGACCGCGAGGCTGCTGCCTAAGGAGATAAGCACGATCGGCGGCAGAGAGGTGATCAGGCTGCGAGGTGGTGTGCTGCCGCTGCTGCGGCTGGACAGAACACTTGGAATGGAGCTGCCGGGAGGCAGAGAGACGGATGACAGTGGCCGGATACCCGTTGTGGTTGTACGTGGCAGCGACAGGCTGGTGGCCCTGGCGGTTGACGAGCTTGTGGAGAAGCAGGAGATCGTGGTGAAGTCCATGGGCGATCAACTGGGGGATGTCAAGGGTATAAGTGGAGCCAGCATACTGGGGGATGGACGGCTGGCGCTGATCATAGATGCGCCCACCCTCGTAGCGACAGCGGTATAACAGGGGTCACGAGCCTGAGGCATGAGGATAACAGGCAGGCCGGAGCATCCGCTCCGGCACGACCTGGAATAGGGCAAATCAGGCTTCCCTGCCAGGCACGGGGGGCCGGATAAGTACGGTACGAGGAGGTGAAGCTTGGTAGAGCAAGGAATTGAGATGACCGAGGTTGAGCAGCTGGCATGGGCAGGGCTGGTGAGCAAGGGGATCGGGAACTCGATCTCCGGTCTCTCGCAGATGGTGGGACAGGACATAAAGGCGACGTCACTCAATCCGAGGGTGGTGGCGATCAAAGATATCCCCGACTTGATCGGAGGGGCCGAGGCTCTGACGGTGGGGGTCTACCTGAAGGTGACCGGAGACGCCTCGGGGCACATGGTGCTGGTCTACAAGCCCCAGGCTGCCTACGAGCTGCTGGACATGCTCCTGGGCCTGACACCGGGGACGACGCATGAGATCAACGAGATGGGGGAGTCGGCTCTGGGGGAGATGGGCAACATAATGGGCTCGTTCTTCCTGAACTCCCTGGCCGATTCCACCGGAATGGTCTTTATGCCCAGTCCGCCGGCGGTGATGATGGACATGGCGGGAGCGATCCTGAACGTTGCCCTGGCGGAGATCATGATGGAGACCGACGACGCGTGCATAGTGGAGGCGATGTTTGGCACCGCTGACCGGCAGGTCAACGGGACCTTCCTGGTGATGCCCAGCCTGGAATTGCTCGATGCCTTGAGAGAGCGCTGGAGGATGCAATGACGATACAGGCTGTAGAAACGCAGGACAAAACGATAGTTGCCGGGCTGGGAGAGATCAAGGTGTCGAAGGACCCATCGGTGGTGCTGACCTGCCTCGGGCTGGGATCGTGTGTTGCTGTGTGCGCCTACGATCCGGTGGCGAAGGTAGGTGGGATGGCGCACGTGGTGCTGCCCAGCAGCGAGGGCAGGGCTGTCAAGCCGTCTGCGAAGTACGCTGACATGGCGATCCCGATGCTGATAGCGGAGACGCAGAGGCACGGTGCGTTGAAGACGAGGCTGGTGGTCAAGCTGGCCGGTGGCGCCGAGCTGTCGAAGGCCGCGGGCATGGACAACGCGTTCAAGATAGGTGAGAAGAACCAGGCCGCGGTAAAAGAGGTGCTGTCCAAGGAGAACATCAAGGTAGCGGCGGAGGAGCTTGGAGGCAACAAGGGCCGCACGGCGCGAATGTTTGTGGCCTCGGGCAGGGTCTCAGTGGCATCAGCCGGGTCTGAAACCAAGGAGCTATAGGAGGAGACAGTATGGCGAAGATAATGGTTGTAGACGATGCTGCATTCATGCGGATGAAGTGCGTGAAGCTGCTGACGGAGAACGGGTACGAGGTAGTAGAGGCCGAGACCGGAGCGCAGGCGGTAGAGAAGTACCAGTCGAGCAAGCCGGACGCTGTGCTGCTGGATATCACCATGCCTGACATGGATGGGCTGACAGCGTTGAAGGAGCTGCGAAAGATCGATCCCGGAGCCAGGGTGGCGATGGTGACAGCCATGGGGCAGCAGAGCATTGTGATGGAGGCCCTGAAGTCTGGTGCGAGTGACTTCGTAGTGAAACCGTTCGATGCGGAGCGGGTGCTGAACGCTGTCGGGAAGCTTCTGGGCTAGGCCCTACGGTGCGAGAAGCTGCCCGATTTCCGGTTTGAGAGAGTGGATATGGAAGGCGATATGAGGGTCCTAATAGTGGATGACTCGGCGTTCGCGCGGTCGACGATCGCGGCGAGGCTTGCGTCTGATCCGGGGATAGAGGTCGTGGGCCAGGCTCGGGATGGGCTCGAGGCGGTGGAGATGACGAAGGAGCTCAAGCCGAGCGTCGTAACGATGGATGTGACCATGCCGCGGATGGACGGGCTTGCCGCGCTGGAGCGGATTATGCTGGAGTGCCCGACGCCGGTGGTGATGCTGAGCGCGCTGACAGGGGACGGCACCCAGTCGACGATCAGAGCTCTGGAGTTGGGAGCCATCGACTTCTTCTTGAAACCCTCGGTTGCCAGTCCGGCCGGGGCCGACGAATCGACGAGGGAACTTATCGAGAAGCTCAGGGTGGCTGTCAAGGCGAGGATGCCGCGATCTGGCAGGGTTGCGCCGCCGGGCCCGGCTGGAGGGCTGGCAGGGAAGCGGGCGAAGCCGCGCTCCGTGAAGCTGGACAAGGTTGTGGTGATCGGTAGCTCGACCGGGGGGCCCAATGCCCTGGGCCGGCTGCTGCCGTCGCTGCCGGGGGACATCCCGGCGCTTGTTCTTATTGTGCAGCACATGCCCAAGGGTTTCACCAGGTCGCTGGCCAATCGGTTGAATGAGCTGTCGCAGATAGACGTCAAGGAGGCGCAGGTGGGAGACCTGGCAGGGCCCGGGATGGCTCTGCTCGCCCCCGGAGACTATCACATGACCATAGGCATGGATGGAAGGATCGCCTTAAACCAGGGCCCGACAGAATGCGGTGTGCGGCCCAGTGTCAACGCCACCATGGAGGCTGTGGCCCGGGTGTACGGTGCCACGTCGGTGGGTGTGGTGCTCACGGGCATGGGCTCGGATGGCACCAGAGGCGCCTCGCTGATCAAGAAAGCAGGGGGAGCTGTGATTGTTCAGGACGAAGCGACGTGCTCGGTTTACGGTATGCCGGCAAGCGTAGTTGAGGCTGGCAAGGCGGACAGGGTGCTGCCGCTGCCCAAAATGGCAGAGGAAATCACTTACCTGTGCCAGGAGAAGAAGGGCAGAGGCGAGCGGAACGCTCTTTCGAGGGGCTGAGCCATGGAAGATGATGAATACACCTATCTCAAGAAGAAGATACATAGGCTGCTCAACATAGACCTTGACGGGTACAAGGATCATCAGATGAAGCGGCGGCTGGACGCGTTCATTTCCAGGGCTCAGGTTCCCGGGGTCGCTGCCTACTGCAAGACGCTGGAGAACGACAGTGAATTATGTCAGAAGCTGAGGGACTTCCTGACCATCAATGTCTCAGAGTTCTTCCGCGACGCGGACCAGTACAAGATACTGAGGGACCACATCCTGCCGGACCTGGTGAAGAATAGTCCCCGGCTGAACATCTGGAGCGCCGGCTGCTCGAACGGGTCGGAGCCGTACTCGATAGCCATGATACTCGAGGAGGCTGCCTCGTATCACAGGCACAGGATACTGGCCACGGACCTCGACGTGGGGATCCTGGCGAAGGCGAGGGCGGGGGGTCCCTACTTGCCGGCCGACGTACGGAACGTGGACAATAGTCTACTGTCCAAGTATTTCAAGAAGGTGGGGAACGACTACTGGGTCGATGACAGGATAAAGCAGAGGGTCGAGTTCAAACAGCACAACCTGTTGATGGGTCCCTTTGAGAAGGGATTCGACCTGATAATCTGCCGCAACGTTGTAATCTATTTCGCCGATGACGCCAAGAAGAAGCTGTATCACAGTTTCTACGATTCGCTGAAGGAAAATGGGGTGTTCTTCATGGGAGGGACGGAGACCATGCTGGGAACCTCCGACCTCAAGTATGAGAAGGTATGTGCCTCCTTTCACCGCAAGCTTGCTGATGGTGAGCAGGTGCGGCCTAGAGTCAAGAGGACGCCGCTGGAGGCCAAAGAGAGAGGTGATCGAATTGCGCCGAATATCCGCCAAGTACGCTAAGCCGGGGATGGTGCTGGGAAAGCCGGTGTATGACAATCGTGGTCACATGTTGTTCGATGTCGACACCAAGCTGAGCGAGGACTCATTGAAGACGCTTGCGCTCTACGGAGTGGGGGAGGTCCTGATAGATGATCCGCGTGTCATGGACGTGGTGGTGCAGCCTCTGATTCCCTCGGAGATAGAGGCGCAGGCGGCGCAGGCGCTACGGCAGCTGATGACCGAAACCCAGGCGAGCAAGACCGCGGAGCCCATGCTGTTGGAGGAGGTGAAGAAGCCCATATTCTCTATGACGAGGGGGCTGTTTCCCGATGTCATGGGCGAGCCCAATGCGTCGGGATGCGCCTCGCTGCAGGACTACAACTTCGCCCAGCCGGCGAAGGTTGCCGGGATGAGTCTGCTCATGGGGAGGAGGCTTGACTATCCAATGCTGAAGCTGGCCCCGCTCGGGGTGGCGGCACTTCTGATGAACGTCGGATATGCAATGCTGCCGCACATCGCAATGGAGCCCAGCGTGCTGGACAAGCCGGGGGCGCTGACCGAGGCCGAGTTCGCGGAGGTCAAGAAGCATCCGGAGGTAAGCTCCGAGATTCTCGCCAAGAGCGGGAAGTTCGCTCCTGAGGTTGTCGAGGCTGTTCTGCAACATCACGAACATTGGGATGGCACCGGCTATCCCAAGCAGCTGAAGAAGCAGGACATCTCCACATTTGCCAGGATCATTGCGATGTGTGATACGTACTATGCGCTGGTGTCGAGGAGGCCGCACAGGAGGGCATATCTACCGCACGAGGCGATTGAGTTCGTAATGGCCTTTGCCGGGGACATGTTCGACCCCGAGCTGGCGCAGATCTTCTCCAAGGAAGTCCCGCTGTATCCCACCGGTGTCACCGTGAGGATGAACACCGGGGAGGTAGGGATAATATCCGACGCTCACATCGGGTTCGTGGGCAGGCCGGCAGTACGGATCATCTACGATGAGGATGCTGCTCCTGTGAAGAACCCGTATGACATAGACCTGAGGACAACGGAGCACCAGCAGAAGCTGATAGTTGAGGTACTGGCCTACTAATGGTCATGGATGAGGCAGATGGCAGGACGCTATCTCAGAACGAGATAGACGCCATGCTGAACGCGTCGAAACCAAAGTCGGATCCGCCGCCTCACGCGCAAGCGGCGGCGCCTCCGCCTGCTCCTGAACCACAGGTTGCTGCCGCTGCTCCTCCTCCTGTTCCTGAGCCGCAGGTTGCAGCTCCTGCTCCGGTACCCGCTGCTGTGCCAGCAGCGGCAGCTCCACCAGCAGCGGCAGTTCCACCAGCAGCGGCAGTTCCACCAGCAGTGGCAGATCCATCAGCAGTGGCAGATCCACCAGCAGTGGCAGCTGCTCCCGGCCTGGACCCCGCCGTCGTGGCGGATCTGGCGCAGCGCCTTGCCACCATGGAGGCCGCCATGGGCAGGATCGGCCAACTCGAGGCGTCATTGGCAGCCGTGCAGGCCGCGGGAGGTCCGAAGGCGCAGGACTTCCAGGCTGTGGTCAACCAGTTGAAGAAGGTCAGTGGCCAGGCCGAGAGCATGATGCAGGGCCTTCAGAACACCCCAGGCTACGGCACCCGCAAGAACTTCCAGTGCAGCTCATGCGGCACCCGGGGCATGATCGTCTCCCTTGTCAGGTGCTCCAAGTGCGGCACGGAGAAGTGGCTCGGCTGGTGGCCGCAAGGGTGACCGGCGTTCATCTGCTCTAATGAGGGCGCGACCCCGGAGATCGCTCCCTCTTTTCCCCACAGGTGCCTCCAGTGATAGCGTAGACCCTTTTCTCGCGTCTCCTTGGGTTGACACACACCCCACACACGCTAGTCGCTCGCCATAGCCTCTGCACCCTTCTTGAAGGCACGCAGATTCGCCTCCAGGTCCTTCGGGGCCAGTATCTCCCTCATCGCTTCTTCGAACGACGCAACTTCCATGGGAACCGTCCCTGAGGCCGCCAGGGCTCCGACCATGAGCAGATTGGCAGGTGGGGGAGTCTCCCCGTCATGGGCCACCCTGACCACCCGGACGCTTTCCGCCAAGTCTTGCAGCTTTCCCAGGATCTCTTCTATGGGCGGATACGTGGCCTGCCCGGATAGGACCCAGGCAGGATATATGGGCCTGGGGTTGACTATGATTCTTGTCGCCGCGTTGCCGAACTCCGCCATGACGCGCAATGCCTCCACGGGCTCCATTCCGACCACGATGTCCGCCTGGCCCTCGGATATCAGGGGGCTGCACTGTGCCTTCGCCGAGAAGCGCACATGGCTCATCACGGCCCCCCCTCTCTGTGACGCACCATAGGTCTCCCCCACGGTTACGTATAGCCCCTCTTTGATCCCGGCCGAGGCCACTATCTGGGAGGCCAGGACGTTTCCCTGGCCCCCAACGCCGGTAATTATGAGATTCAGCGGGTCATTTTCCAGCTTCATCTCTCATCCCCCTCGACCGCGATGGCCCCTCGAGGGCAGAGCGTGGCACAGACTCCGCAGCCCGTGCAAACGACCTCATCGATCCGCGCCCTCTGGGCATCGTGGTCCCAAATGAGGCCGGGGCAGTTGAATACCCTGCTGCAAAATCGGGCGCAGCCGCAATCATCGCCGATGCACTTCTCGGCGTTGACGTAGACCCGCCTTTTGCCCTTCTCCTTTGCTTCGACGAGGTAGCATCTCCGGCGGAAGACCATCACTTTCGCACCGTCGTTCTGCAGCATGTCGTAGAGGTCCTCTATCGCCTGGTCCACCTCGAAGGGGTCTCTCACAGCGACGTCAACGCCGATGGCCTTGCAGATCTCCTCGATCTCCACCACGGGCGCCGGTTTGCCGACGGCGTCACGCCCGGAGCTGGGATGGGGCTGGAAGCCAGTCATCGCCGTTCCGCCATTGTCCAGCACCACCATCAACACGTTGCTATTGTTGAAACGGGCGTTGATGAGGCCCGGGATGGCGGCGTGAAAGAATGTTGAGTCGCCGCACACCGCGACCACCGGCTGGTCGAAGCCAAACCGGCCCAGCTGGCCGAATCCTGACGCGAGTCCGGTCCCGGCTCCCATGCAGTGCAGGGTCTTCAGCTGCCAGAAGCCTGCGGGGCCGGCTCCCAGGCTGTAGCAGCCGATGTCGCCGGTAACGAACCCGTTCCGCCCATCCAGCTTCAAGGCTGCCTTGATGGCCCACAGGGAGGCCCTGTGGGGGCATCCGGGGCAGAAGGTGGGCATCCGGGGGGGGAGGCCCGGCAGGGCAAGCTCACCTGCCTTTTTGGCGTACTGTTCGTCCCTTGTTCGATACTCGAGTCCCTTGATGGTGGCCAGGGCCCTGGCTACCTTGTCCTGATTGATGTCGCCAAACCCCGGAAGGTGTCCTGATTTCGCGCCGTAGACCTCGATCCGGTCCTGTGTCTCCGGCTGTTCTGCGAGAAGGACCTTTACGTTCTGCTCCAGGAAGGGATCGGTCTCCTCGACGATGAGCACTTCTTTGGCCCGCTTCAGGTGCTCGATGACATATCTTTCAGGCAGGGGCCAGGTTGTGCCCAGCTTGAGAATCCCGACTTCGTTCTCGAGTCCCAGCGCCGCGACCGCTTCGCGGGAGTAGAGCCACCCGCTGCCGCTGGTCATTACGACGAACCTTGCGTCTTCGGGGCCGGCGTACCAGTTGAATTCGGAGCTTTCGAACTCCTCCTGCGCCTGCGCCAGTTTCTGATGCAGCGCCGAGTGCTGAATCGGGACAAAGGCGCCCGAGATGTAGGCCCCTTCGAAGTGAGCCGTTCTCGTCCGCTCTGGGATCTCTCCGAGTTCGACGTTGCCCCTGCTGTGCGATATCCTGGTAACGCTTCTGAGGATGCAGGGCAGGCCGATCTTCTCGGACAGCTCGAAGGCCCATTTGGTCATGTCCTTGGCTTCCTGAAAAGTGGCCGGCTCCAGGAGGGGCAGGTCGGCGAACCGGGCGAAGTTGCGGCTGTCCTGCTCGTTGCTGCTCGATATCGCCGAGGGGTCGTCGCAGGCCGCAATGACCAGGCCGCCTTTGGTCCCGCTCAGGTTCACCGTCATCAGGAAGTCGGCGCACACGTTGACGCCGTTCTGTTTCATGGCCACTATGGCTCTCAGACCGGCGAGGGAAGCTGCCGTTGCCGCCTCCAACGCCACGATCTCGTTCGTCGACCATTCGGCATACAGGCCGAAGTGCTCCGCCACGCGGGCCAGCGATTCCGGAATCTCAGATGAGGGAGTACCCGGATAGGCTGCACAGAAATCGACGCCCGCCTCGATCGCTCCGCGGGCGATAGCTTCGTTGCCCATCATCAGCACGGTTTGCCCCGGCCTGTCCAATGTCAGCGTCGACATATTGAACTCCTAGACGAACTTGCGTCTGTCGCCGTCGCTCAGGCGCAGGTAGGATAGATCACTCTCATCGCCGGTGCGCCTGACGATTTCGGCTATGGCCCTCTTCTTCTTCTGCAAAGATGCCTCCCGAAGGTGGTCCAGCCTGGCTTCCTCCAGGGGCTTTGTCTCTATCGCTCCCTCGAGCTTTGCCTTTTCGATGAGTCTCTTGCCCACTGCTGTTCTCACTATGAGTGTGTTCCAGTCTTCGATTCCCTCCACCATGCCCACGGAGATATCGGCGAACTCGGATGTCATGTCAAAGCACACGCTGCAGGTTGGCTTGATGAACTCCCGTATGTCGTCGAGCGGGAGCTTCACGCTACCCGCGTCAGTTACGATCTCCATGACGTTGGCCGGTGGAGGCGGGATATCGAACCGCCTGACGGACGATGCGTTGACCTTATCACGCAGGAAGTCGCGAAGGCCCTGATAGGAAAGGGCCCATGTGCAGAACAGCCCGATGGTGAGCTTCACTCCCTCCGCTCCGGTTTCGTGTTTGGACGCCTGCATTTTTCTGAGGGCCAGGACCTGGCATGGCAGGCCCACAACGCCGATGGCCTCGCTGCTCTGCTTCGCGGCCTTGTTGAGCTGTGCCAGGGTGGCTGACGCTATGTAGTTCGAGCCTGCGCAGTCCAGCACCCCGGAGCTGTTTGCCGCAAGCGTTGGTGAGGGCATGAGACTGCCGTCGAAGGGTCTGGTGAGGACCGCGGACTCGATCTCTCCGGCATCCATCGCGAATGACACAAGGGCTGAGACCACTCCCCCATATTGGGCCCGGCTGCGGACGCTGCTGTCTCCTGCCTGTGCCATCTCGATTGAGAGGTAGGGCCCGAGAGAGGAATCGGAGCGCTCCTTGCCGAAAACGGCCCGGTCCAGGGCAGCAATATCGGTAGGGGTCCGGGGACACGAATCATAGCACTGGCCCTCGGCAATGCCGCAGGGCTCGATCACAGCCACCGTGTCTTTGACTACCTTAATATAGGGGCAGACGTTCACGCAGGCGCCACAGCTGGTGCACAGCCCAGCGTTGATGACCTCATTTTCCAGGTCCAGGCATCCCTTGCCTGTTTCCATCGGCAGCCTCCTCCGGTCGGTTCGCTGGTGTGATCGGGCTCGTTGGTGGGACGACGTTGGTGATGCTGGCCGCTTCGGCAGCCCTTCATTTCGGCTTGGGAGGTTGATTATAGGCGAACAAATGGGGAAACGCAACCGCCTGTCTGCCTTGACTGCCAGCCCCGCTCGCTTATACAATCGAAGCCGGGCAAATAGACCGCGATCGGGGGTACGGTGACCGAACTTATGGGATATGCCGGAAAGATCCTGAGAGTTGATCTCTCCTCGGGGGTGGTCAGCAACGTACAGACTTCGGACTACGCTGACACGTTCCTTGGCGGTAGAGGCATCGCCGCCAAGATCTACTGGGACGAGATGTTACCCGATGTGGGCCCGTTCGACCCGGAGAGCAGGCTGATGTTCATGATCGGGCCTCTGGCCGGGTTTCCTGGGTTCGGCGGCTCCAGGTGGACGGTCTGCGGGAAGTCCCCGCTCACCGTGCCCGAGCAGTTCTCTTACTCCAATTTCGGAGGAAGCTGGGGAGCACGGCTGAAGTCCTCGGGTTTTGACGGGATAGTGGTCCAGGGCAAGTCGGACAAGCCGGTCTACCTCTTTGTCCGTGACGGCGCTGCCGAGATCAGGGATGCCTCCCAGCTCCGGGGAAAGCGCACCGTCGAGGTGCGGGACATCCTCAAGGGCGAGCTGGGAGGCTCCGTGTCGTCGGTGGCCTGCGGCCCTGCGGGCGAGAACCGGGTGGCATTTGCCGGTCTTCTTGCAGACAACGATGCCACCGGTTCGTGCGGCTTCGGGGCAGTCATGGGTTCGAAGAACCTGAAGGCGATCGCTGTTGCAGGGAGCGGAAAGGCAGCCCCGGCGAATCCGGAGAGGCTCGATGAGTTGAGGAGACTGGTTCGTGATTTGAAACGGGACTCGATCGGGGAGGGGCAGCAGGACCTCGTATTGGGCTCGAAGATGCGGAAGGATGTCTGCCTTGGCTGCATCGGCGC
>JAZFSU010000098.1:0-2229 GCA_036446335.1 Dehalococcoidia bacterium
CCTTCTCCCATGATGCTGGCGATCCAGGTAAGCTCTACATGCCTGCTGATGGCGCTGAGGGCGGTCACAACGCCACCGCTGCCCCGGCTCAGTTGCAGGGCCCCTGTCTGATCCATGCGGTACTCGACGGGCCCCCGGTTGCTGGCTAGGATGAGCCGCCTCTCGGCAAGCAACTCTTGGCACAGATCTTCGAGCCGGGCACCGACCTGGTCGCTGTGGTGCGATGCCATAGCAGGAATTTAGCATATGGCACAGGAGTTGTCAACCGAAGCTGGCATGGCCAGATTCCAATTGACATGCACTCGGGCTTGCTCTAAAATCGCACCAAAGGCGAACGTATCCCCGCTGGAGACGACATGACCGGCGATGATCTCAGAGAGAAATTCCTCCTTTTCTTCGAACAGAAGGGGCACAGGCGCGTCGAGAGCTCTTCGCTCGTTCCGAGGGATGACCCGACGCTGCTTCTGACCAACGCCGGCATGGTCCAGTTCAAGCCGTACTTCACGGGAGAGGCGGTTCCCCCCTCGCCCCGGCTGGCATCCTGCCAGAAGTGCTTCCGGACGACTGACATAGGATCGGTGGGCAATCTCAAGCACCTGACGTTCTTTGAGATGCTGGGGAACTTCAGCATCGGCGACTATTTCAAGAAGGAAGCCATAGGATGGGCGTGGGAGTTCGTGCTCGAGTGGCTGAAGCTTCCCAAAGAGAATCTTTGGATAACCATCTTCCTCGACGACGACGAGTCGTTCCAGCACTGGCGGGATTTGGGTGTGGAGGCTGGGCGCATAGTCCGGTTCGGCGAGAAGGACAACTTCTGGGGGCCCGCCGGAGAGACCGGGCCATGCGGACCGTGCAGCGAGATCCACTACGATTTCGGGAAGGACGTGGGCTGCGGGCGGCCCGAGTGCGGGCCGGACTGCAATTGTAGCCGTTTCATGGAGATATGGAACCTGGTGTTTACCGAGTACTATCAGGACGCGCAGGGCAAACGCACGCCGTTGCCAAACAAGAACATCGATACCGGGATGGGACTGGAGCGCGCAGCTGCTCTGGTGCAGGGGACGGGTTCTCCGTACGACACCGATCTCTTTGCCCCGATCATGCAGCGGGTCTCCCAACTGACAGGTCGGAAATATGGGGAAGATGAGAAAACGGACCGGGCCATGAGAATAGTGGCAGAGCATGGAAGGGCTGTGACCTTTCTGGCGGCGGATGGCGTCGTCCCCTCGAATGAGGGGCGTGGCTACGTGCTGCGGCGCATCCTGAGGCGCGCCGCTGTCTTTGGCCGGACCCTCGAGATTGACAGGCCTTTCCTCGGTGAGGTTGCCGAACAGGTCATTGCCGGGATGAACCATGTCTATCCCGAGTTGGCGACCGGCCGGGAGCGCGTGCTGAAGGTGATCGGGGCGGAGGAGGCCAGGTTTGGCGAGACGCTCGTGACAGGGATGAGCCTGCTTGCCCGGACAATGGAGCTTGCCAAAGGAAGCGCAACGCGGACGCTCTCCGGTGAGGAAGTCTTCAGGCTGTACGATACCTATGGCTTCCCATCTGAGCTGACTGTGGAGCTGGCAGCAGAAAATGGCCTGTCCGTTGATTTGGAGGGGTTCGAGACGGAGATGGAGCGGCAACGCGAGCGGGCGCGGGCCGCACACAAGTTCGGGCTTGGCGAAAGGGGAGCAGCGGCGGATTATGTCTCTCAGGCCCTGCCGCCGACTGAGTTTGTTGGCTACGATGGGACTCGCTGCAAGGGGAGTGCGATCAGTCTTGCCTCTGATGGCAAGTTCGTGGAGTATGTGGGCGAGGGGCAGCAGGTGGACATTGTGCTGGACAAGACTCCATTTTATGCTGAGATGGGCGGTCAGGTGGCCGACGCCGGGGAGATCATCGGCAGGCAGGGAAGGATAGCCGTCGGCGATGCGGTGGCGGTGGGGTCGGGACTCGTGGTGCATCGGGGAGAGGTGGTGTCGGGTACCGTGCGCCGTGGCGAAGAGGTAACGGCTGTGGTGGACGAGTCACGGCGCCTTGACATCGCCCGCAATCACACCGCGACTCATCTGCTTCACGCGGCCTTGCGCCAAGTGCTGGGCGAGGAAGCGCGCCAGGCGGGATCGCAGGTGGCTCCGGACCGATTCAGATTCGACTTCACTCAGGAGGCCCCGGTCCTCGAGGAGGAGTTGAGCCGGATACAGCAGTTGGTGAATGAGTACATACGTGGGAACCATCCGCTGA
>JAZFSU010000099.1:0-2087 GCA_036446335.1 Dehalococcoidia bacterium
GACCTGTCCTTCCTTAGCCAAGTAAGCGGCCAGGAGATGGAAGTCCTCAGGAGACAGGTGGAGAAGGGAATCAACTCGCCGCTCACTTCCAGCTGTGGCAGGCTGTTCGACGCTGTCTCGGCTTTGATCGGGATCAGGGGAAGGGTGGACTACGAGGCTCAGGCGGCTGTCGAACTGGAGATGGCCGCAATGGAAGGGGATAATGGAAGCTACCCGTTCTCCATCGTCGAGCGCGATGGGGTGAACGTCGTCCAGCTCAAGGAGCTGTTCAGGGGCATACTGCGGGATCTGACAGAAGGCGTACCTCGGGCCAGGATAGCGGACAGGTTCCATGGCACCGTAGCACAGATAGTTGTTGGGATGTGCAGGCGTCTGAGGGAGAGCAGCGGGATAGGGAAGGTGGCGCTGAGCGGCGGCGTGTTTCAGAATCGGCTTCTGCTGAGGTTGACCGTCGGGGCTCTTGAGGGGGCGGGATTCGAGGTGCTGACGCACAGCAAGGTGCCCACAAACGATGGCGGGATTTCGCTGGGGCAGGCGGTGATCGCCAACTCCGTTGCCGGACAGTGGTGAAAGGGATGTGGGTCTCGTTCGCCCTGAGCTTGCCGAAGGGCTCGCTGCGAACGGTGTAGACAATGACAAGGTCGGGTTCAAGGAGATTCGGAATATGTGTCTGGCAATCCCGGCGCTGGTGAAATCGATCGATGGGGCTGAGGCTGAGGTCGAGATCGGGGGCGTGGTCCGCTGGGCCAGTATCCTGCTCACTCCGGATGTGAAGGTGGGCGACTACGTGCTGCTCCACACCGGCTATGCCATAAACACGATCGATGAGGAAGAAGCTCGGGAGACGCTAAAGCTGTTTCGCGAGTTTGCCGAAGGTTGACGTTCGTGCCCAGCTGATTAGTTTACATAACCGTGACAGAAGATGAGATTCATCGACGAGTACCGTGATCCCGAGCTGGCCAGGCGACTGGTGCAGAGAATCCACCGAATGTCGAGCAAGCCGGTCCGCCTGATGGAGTTCTGCGGGGGACACACGGTGAGCATCGCCAGGCACGGCATACGTCAACTCGTGCCGGATACGGTTGAGATGCTTTCTGGGCCTGGCTGCCCCGTCTGCGTTACCGCGAATGCGGACCTGGACAAAGCTATCGCTCTGGCGCGGATCCCCGAGGTCATTGTGGCCACCTTCGGTGACATGATCAGGGTTCCGGCGAGCAGATCCAGCCTGCAGTTTGTGAAGGCGGAGGGCGGCGACGTCAGGGTGGTCTACTCCACGCAAGACGCTCTCGAAATCGCTCGGGCGAATCCATCCAGGTCCGTCGTATTCGTCGGCATCGGATTCGAGACCACAGCTCCGACGGTGGCGGCATCGGTGCTGCAGGCGGAGCAGCAGGGGATAGACAACTACTACGTCCTGTCCATGCACAAGACCTGTCCTCCGGTGATGAAGGCGCTCCTGGATTCTGGTGATGTGAATCTGGACGGCATTGTCTGTCCCGGCCACGTGAGCGCGGTCATCGGCTCGCATCCATATGAGTTCATTCCGAGGGACTACGGCATTGGATGTGTTGTCTCAGGATTCGAGCCCCTCGACATCCTTCAGTGCATCGAGATGCTCGTAGCCCAGATCGAAAGCGGGCGGCCCTCTGTTGAGATCGCCTATCGTCGCGTAGTGAAGCCCGAGGGTAACCCAAGAGCCATGGAGCTACTGTACACGGTATTCGACGCGTGCGACGCGAACTGGCGCGGAATAGGGATAGTCCCCGGCAGTGGTCTCGCGTTGAGAGAGGAATACCAGCGCTTCAACGCGGAGCGAGCGTTCGAGTTCTGCGCAGGGGACCCGGTCGAACCAGCGGGGTGCATCTGCGGGGACATCCTCCGCGGCGTGAGAACGCCTCCGGACTGTCAGCTCTTTCGTACGGTCTGCGATCCCGAAAAGCCGGTGGGGCCGTGCATGGTCTCGTCCGAGGGAAGCTGCTCCAGCTATTATCAGTATGGAGATGGCCATGGAGGATAGGATTCTCATGGCCCACGGGAGTGGCGGCAAGCTCAGCCACGATCTGGTGGCCCAGACCATCGTTCCTTTG
>JAZFSU010000100.1:0-2654 GCA_036446335.1 Dehalococcoidia bacterium
CTCACATGTCCATTCAACCTCACGGGCCAGCCCGCGGCCTCCGTTCCCGCCGGGTGGACGGACGATGGCCTGCCGGTGGGCCTCCAGATCGTGGGACGGCGCTATGATGAGGTGACTGTCCTTCGGGCAGCCGCCGCCTTCGAGGAAGCGTGCCCCTGGGCGGGCAGGAGGCCACCGGTGGCGTAGGCAACGACTGCTTGCCGCTCCATGCCAGGGCTCAATATAGCCAAGGGGGACCGAGGCTTGCCGGATAGATTCGACCCGTGTGTTCACAAACACCGATCGATCCGCCTCAAAGGATACGACTATCGCCAGCCCGGGGCGTATTTCGTGACGATATGTACTCTGAACCGCGAAATGCTGCTGGGAGAGATCGCCGAGGATTCACAGAGAGCCTCCCAACTCCTGTTGGACGGGCATGGCCGAATCGCGACGGAATGCTGGTTGTGGTTGGCGGCGCAATATCCATACGTTGAATTGGACGAATGGGTGGTGATGCCAAACCATCTGCACGGCATCCTCGTTCTCTCCGATGGTAGGGGCGGTTCGCGAACCGCCCCTACGAAACCGTTGGGGCGATTGATCGGCGCGTTCAAGACCGTATCCACGAAACGGATGAATGACATGCGCGGCACTCCTGGCTTGCCTGTCTGGCAGCGCAATTACTACGAGCACATTATCCGCGACGAGGCGGACCTTGATCGCATCCGCCGGTACATCGCCGAGAATCCCTTCCGCTGGGCAGATGACGAGAACAACCCCGGGTAGGGGCGATTCGCGAACGGCCCCTTCACGAGCACGCCCTTTGCTCCTGAGCCAAACTATGTTATAACTCCTGTGGCGACAGCCAACGCGCACAATCCAACCGGAAGGGCATCGAGGGACCGCTATGGCAGGTGAAGAGGGAATAGCAGGCACTATCGAATTCCAGATGAGCTTACTGCTCTTCGTGGCACTGGCGGGCTACCTGATCGCCTCCATGATCAACCAGTCTGCCGTTGTCGGTGTAATCCTGGCAGGAATTGTGGTGGGCCCAAGTTGGCTGGGCCTGGTGACTTACACGGACTTCGTGTCGAGCCTGGCTCATCTGGGCGCTGTGGTCCTGCTCTTTGCGGTCGGGCTGCACTTCAAGCTGGAGGAGATAGCCAGGCCCAAATACCTCCTGATCGCCTGCGCCGGAATAGTGATCCCCTGGATAGCCGGGTACGGCGTGGCCAGGATGTTCGACTTCGACTCCGACGCCTCAATATTCGTAGGAACCGCCCTTACCGCGACCAGCATAGCGATCACCGCCAACGTGCTCAAAGAGATGGGCAAGCTGGAGACTGAAGCGGCGAAAGCGATAATCGGCGCGGCGATCATAGACGACGTCCTCAGCCTTGTCGCTCTCTCCGTCTCGGCAGACATCGTGGCGGGGACGCTCTCAGCAACCTCGGTCACAGCCATTGTCGCGAAAGCGGTGGCTTTCCTGGTGATAGGGGCTTTCGTGGGTGGCGTCTTCGGCACAAGGCTCCTGCACAGGATGGACAGGACGAAGCTCATCGGCAAATACCCCGAGTTCATCTTCATCTTCGCCATGATGATCGCCTTCCTCTACAGCATGGTTGCAGAGCTCATCGGGCTGTCCGCCATAGTGGGCTCGTTCCTGGCGGGCGTCTCACTCGGAAGAGTCAAACTGAAGCACGCTAAGAGCTTTGCGGAGGGAGCGGAGTATCTGCAGATGATCTTTGCGTCTATTTTCTTTGTCTCCCTGGGAGTACTCGTCGATCTTCATGCTGTGACCAGTGACCTCGTATGGTTCATCCTCGCTATCACCATCGTTGCGACCTTGACCAAGGTGATAGGCTGCGGGCTCCCGGCAAAGCTGACGGGGATGACAACCAGGGACTCCCTCATCGTCGGTTTCGGCATGTCACCCAGAGGCGAGGTAGCCATGATTATCGCGCTGATCGGGCTCAATCAGGGACTGATAATGCAGGAAACATACGTGGCCCTGGTGTTGATGAGTCTGCTGACCACGATTCTGACCCCGATATTGTTCAGGAACTGGCTATTCAAGGAGAAAGCGGGAGCGGAATCTGACGATGCAAGCCTGATCGCCGATCAAGGATAGACACCAGGGCAGACGGAGCGATCACGCAGAGGCGGACCTGAGACTCCGCCTACGAATCTCGGCATGAACTTCGCCCGCAATTCGCATTCACGTTGGCGATCTATCGGGAATCTGCAGCGGCGCATCAAGCCATGTACCGTTGGCAGTCTTGCCCAGGGATGTGGTAGTATTTGCTTGCCTTCATTCATCGGATGTGGAGGGGAACGTGGTGTACGAATACGAGATCAACAACCTGGCCAAAGAAGAATCCTGGCGCATGTTTCGCATAATGGGCGAACTCGTGGAGGGGTTCGACAAGCTCTCAGGCATAGAGCCGGCGATCAGCATCTACGGCTCGGCCCGCATCAAGCCGGGCGACGACCTGTACAAGCTGACTGAAGAGATCGCCTACCGACTCGGAAAGATGGGCTTCTCCATAATCACCGGCGGCGGGCCCGGTGTGATGGAAGCAGCCAACAAGGGCGCCCTGGATGCCGGGGTCACTTCAGTGGGACTGAACATCGAGCTCCCTGAGGAGCAACCCAGCAACCCCTACACCACG
>JAZFSU010000101.1:0-3464 GCA_036446335.1 Dehalococcoidia bacterium
TCTCGAATGGCCTGGGATGGAAACGGCCAGAGCGTTATCGGCCTCAGCAGCCCGACCTTCAGGCCTTCCGATCGAGCATCATCTACAGCCTCCTCGGACACCCTGGCGCAGTACCCGTAGGCCACGAGGACGAGCTCGGCATCATCGGTCTTGTATTCCTCGTACCTGATCTCCGTAGCATCCATCTGTTTGTAGGCTTCTCTCATGTCGACCAGGTATGACACAAAGCTTTCGCCCTTCAGTGGGTTGTAGCTGGCGCCCAAGGCAACATGCTTTCCGTCGTCGTGCCGGCCTTGACTGGCTACCGCCCACTCCTTCTCAGGGACAGGGCCGAACTCCAGCTTCTTCAACTCCAGCGGCTCAGTCACGTGGCCCATGAGCCCATCGCTGAGGACCACCACCGGGTTGCGGTACTTGTCCGCCAGATAGAATGCAAGCTGCACCAGATCGTGCGCCTCCTGGACTGATGCCGGGGCGAGGACGATGGTCCTGTATCCGCCTCCGCCACCACCCCTGGTGGCCGAGTTGTAGTCCTGTTGGCTATGCGTGAGCCGCTGAACACCGGGGCCCACCCTCTGCACCAGCACAATAACACATGGAAGACGAGCAGCCGCGAGCTGCGACATGCCTTCCTGCATCAGCCCCCAACCCGGGCTCGACGTCGAGGTCATGGCGCGCACGCCGCAGGCAGCGGCGCCGAACAGCATATTGATCGTCGCCGTCTCGCACTGAGACTGCAGAAAGACCTTTCCCCTCTTGGGCATCTCACGGGCCAGGAACTCGATGATCTCGTTCTGCGGAGTTATCGGATAGCCGAAATAGCAATGACAATCGGCGCTGAGCGCCCCCCAGCCCATGGCCTCATTGCCTTCAGCCAGAATCCTCTCTGCCATATACCTGCCTCCATCACGTGACTGTTGTCCGCGCGGCGCGACCGCTCGGGATTGACCCTAATAGACCTCAGCCTCTCTCAGCTTCGCCAGGTCATCCCATGAGTATCCGCACAGCTCCATCAGCACCTCTTCCGTATGCTGGCCCAGCTCAGGAGCCAGCCTCTCCACCTTCCCCGGCGTCTCGCTCAGCATGATCGGAATGCCGGGGACTTTGACCTTCCCGTGAATCGGGTCGTCGACCTCCACGACATATTCATTGGCTATCACCTGAGGATCGACTGCAACCTCGGAAAAGTCATTCACCGGAGCAGCGGGGAGTCCCACGTCGTCCAGCGCCTTCAACCATTCGCCTCGGGACTTGGTGCGCATGATCTCCAGCAGCCTGGGCTTGAGTTCATCGAAGTTCTGCCCCCTGATAGACTGGTTCTCGAACTTGGGGTCTTTCTCAAGATCCTCGATTCCAAACACCTTGCAGAAGTCAGGCCAGAATCTGTCCGCCTGCAGGGCAGCGATGGCGAACCACTTATCGTCCTTGTCCTGGTACACATAGTAAAGCGGGTTTCGAGCAGCATGCATGACCGATCCCGGAGGGACGAAGCCCATCATGAAGTACATCTGCAGCTGCAGGCGTCCCATCTCGATCTGGCCGCCCAGCAGCGAGGCGTCGACCCTCTGGCCAATTCCCAGTCTCTCTCGTACGAACAGAGCCATTATCACCCCGTAGGCTGTCATCACCCCGCCGACCTCATCGGCAAAGCCTGCTCCGATGGGCGTGGGCACGAGGTCCGCCGACTGCGTGATGCTCCATATGCCGCCCCTCGCCTGACCGGCGAAATCAGCCGACATCTTGTCTGCGTCCGGGCCCTTGGGCCCGAAGCTCGAACTCAGAGCATAGATGAGCTTGGGGTTGCGCTTCTTCAGGGTCTCATAGCCTAGCCCCAGCCTCCTGACAGCGCTCTCCCGGTAGTTGGTCACGAAAACATCCGATACGTCGAGGAGCTTGAGGAAGACCTCGACCCCCTTCTCGACAGCCAGATTCAGCACGATCCCCTTCTTGCCCCGGTTCTGGCTCTGATAATAGAAGTTCAGCGGCAGTTCGGCCCCGTACATGCTCAGCAGGCCTCGACCGGGTTCTCCTTCCGGCGGCTCTATCTTGATCACCTCGGCGCCCATGTCTGCAAGAAGCGCGGTGGCAACGGGCCCCTGTTGCCACGCCGTCAGGTCCAGAACCCGAATCCCGTCCAGTGGCTTTGGCATTTGTCCACCCCCCTATCGGATTCGCTGCGAGGCCAAACGGGCCAAATCCCGCGTGCCCATGATACTACACAGTGCGGCCTGTTTGAAGTCACGCTAATGGCCGAACAGTGGAATCCCGGAGTATGCCCCTCAGGGCCAGAACATTTTCTGAGCTGCCTGCCTCAGCTCCGATCGGAAATCCGGATGAGCGATGCTGATGAGCTCCTCAGCCCGCTCTCGATGGCTTTTCGCCCCCAGACTGGCTATCCCGTGCTCCGTTACTACGTAGTCCGCGAACTGGCGAGGGATGGTCACCAGGGAGCCTTCGGCCAGATAAGGGACAATAGTCGAGCTACCGCCGAATGCAAGGGACCGCAGCATGCTGATGGCCCGTCCGCCCTTGGCCATGAAGGCACCCAGATGGAAATCGAGCTGGCCGCCGGGCCCGTTGATCATTCGGGGGCCAAACTGCGTCTCGCAGGTTATCTGGCCGGTAAGGTCCACCTGAAGGACGCTGTTGATGGAAACCATATTCTCGTTCTGAGCGATGACAGTCGGGTTGTGAACGTACTCGCAGTCATACATCTCGATCAGAGGATTGTCGCTCATCCAGACGTACTCGTCCCAGCCGGCGCCGTCCAGAGCCGTGAAGATCGCCTTTCCGGGGTGGAGGGTCTTCCTCTTCCCGTTGAACACCCCCTGCCTGATCAACTCGGCCTGCCCCCAGGCCGACATCTCGGAGTGAATCCCCAGGTCCTCATAGCCATCGAACAACCCTACCCTGGGCAACCACGTGGTCGGCCTTCCGGCCCCGATCTCTATAGTATCGCCGTCCCTGATCAATTCTCGCACGTAGCCCGCCATCACCTTCGCCTCAGGATAGGGGTCCTCCAACCCCATAATTCCAGTGAAGAAGTCAGGGCTGAGCACATCCATCAGCGGTCCCATCAGTGGGAATGCCCGCCCGGTGTACTCCGGCTCGTGCTTGTTGCTCTTCGTCATCACATCTATCCACTGTTGCTGCTTGCTCTCGTCCTTGACCAGCCCACGGATGAACTCCGTGATGTCTTCATCGCTCACCCTGAGGGTTGACGCCTCAACGAAGTGGTCTATCTCGGATACATGGATCATGTTGTTGCCGCGATAAGGATAGACCATGTTCTCGTCCACCTCGGCGATCACAACCTTGGCCATCCTGGCATAGCTCTTCTTGTTCCACAGATGGGGCCCGAAGCTGCAGAAGCCGTTCTTGTCAGGTGGCGCAACATTGGTCATGAAGACATCGATGCCCCTCCGATCCCGCCGCGTCTCCTCGTCGCAGAACTTGGGCCTGAG
>JAZFSU010000102.1:0-13166 GCA_036446335.1 Dehalococcoidia bacterium
AGAAAGCGCGTCGTCAAGGACGGAAAGGCCCTCATCGTCCTCAGCGCACGCAACCGGAATGTCTCGTTCCACGATGAGGCTGAAGTTGTTGTCCCCCTCCGTGTTGCGGCTACAGAGATAGACGGTGACCTGAGCACCCCAATCGTCGAGATGGCGGGCAGCGACCAGACCGTCGCCGCCGTTGTTGCCGGGGCCAACCAGCACAAGAAGAGGGCTCCCTGCAACATTGCCGCAGAGCTTCCTCACCTCTTCGGCCACCGCCAACCCGGCGTTCTCCATCAGCACATCGGGAGGCAGATCGATCTCGGCGGCGGCCTGCTCCAGTTGACGCATCTGATCGACAGTTACGAGCTTCAAGAAGTCCCTCCTACCACTGAAGCGACCGCATAGTCACGGGAATGCGAGAGACTGATGGCCAAGTCTGTCATGCCGAGTTTTCTGGCCCGCTTGCGCGCCCTCCCGTGGAGGTGCACCAGAGGGGCGTTGCGCCGGTTGGACAGGATCTCGACATCGCGCCAGGATACTCCCCTTCTGCCGGTACCCAGCGCCTTCATGACCGCCTCTTTGCCGGCGAATCTGACCGCAAGCTCCGGGGCTCGACCACGGCAGAATTCCAACTCCGCCTTGGTATAGACCTTCGTGAGGAATCTCTGACCCCAGCGATCAATCGTAGACCGAATTCGGTCAATCTCTATTATGTCAACACCAACTTGATGCATGGCTACAAAGACCGACTCGGGAAAGTATCTTGGCAAGAGTATATCACAATCGTAGGGGCACGGCGCGCCGTGCCCCTGCACATGTTGACTCCGACAGCGCTTGTTTGGTACACTTCCCGAGAAGACTATCGAGCAACACGCGAACGTCGAGCGTCAACTCAAGATAGAGGGGGAAGAGATGCCGGCGAAGGAAAAAGATACCGGATTCCTACCGCGCTACCGGGTGCTGGATCTGGCTGACGAGAAGGGCATCTACTGCGGCAAGCTCCTGGGAGACCTCGGAGCCGACGTGATAAAGGTCGAACCCCCCGGGGGCGACAAGATGAGGTCCCGGGGCCCTTTTCACAAGAGCGACGTGCATCCGGAGAAGAGCCTTCCATTCCTCTACTTCAATACCAGCAAAGGCTCTATCACTCTGAACATCGAGGACAAATCAGGCGCAGCAATCTTCAAGAGACTGGTCGAGAAAGCGGACGTCGTGGTGGAGAGCTTCCCCGTAGGCTACCTCGCCAGCATCGGGCTCGACTACCCTTCGCTGAAGAAGATCAATCCCGGGCTGGTGATGAGTTCCGTCACCCCATTCGGACAGAAGGGGCCTCTGAGCGAGTATAAGGCCACGGACATCAACATCATGGCCATGAGCGGTTACATGCAACTGGTCGGTGAGCCCGACCAGCAGCCGCTGACGCTCGGCGGCGAGCAGTCATTCTATCCGGCCGCCCAGTACGCCGCAGCCGGAACGGTGGCCGCCCTTTTCTACCGCGACAGCAACGAAGGCAAGGGACAGCATGTGGATGTATCCATGCAGGAGGCCATGATCACCTACTGGCATGAGCAGACGCCGGTTGCCATGTGGAGAAAGACCAAAGAAAACGTGGCACGGGTCGGCTCCATGGACGCCATGGTCACTCCCTGTGGCCTGTATCCCTGCAAAGACGGATGGATCTCCCTGTGCGTGGTGACGCCTGCCGAGTGGGATGCGCTCTCGAAGTGGATGTACGAGGTGACCGGCAACGAGGAGATCCTGGAAGAGCAGTACAAGGGCGGCCTCATCTCGAGGATGCCCGTTCGAGATATGGTAAACGTGCTGGTGATAGACTTCACCGACAGGATGACCGCGCAGGAGCTGTTCCTGGAGGGGCAGAAGCGAAAGCTGGTGGTCATGCCCGTTAACGATGTGCCCGGTCTTCTCGACGACGTGCAGCTCAATGCGCGCGGCTTCTGGGTGGAGCTGGACCACCCGGTCGTAGGCAAGATGAAGTATCCCAGAGGCCCGCTGTACAGCGACGCCATCGGGGATCCAATGAAGGCGGCCCCCCTGCTGGGGGAGGACAATGAGAGAATCTATTGTGGCGAACTCGGATACTCCAAAGACGATCTGGCTGTGCTGCGAACCACAGGTGTCATCTAGGCCGTAGCGCGACGCGGACGGGACGAAAGGAAGGACGGAGCCATGGCAAAGAAAGCTCTCGAGGGCATCAGAGTCATTGAGTTCGGTCTCTACATAGCGCTGCCGCTGGCTACGCGCCTGCTCGCATCCATGGGCGCAGAGGTCATCAAAGTGGAGACCCTCACAGCTCTGGACATGTCGTGGTTCGGCCCAATGTATGCTCCCGGCGCGCTGCAGCTAGAGTACCGGCCTCTCAAGCGCAATGTCACGCTTGACGTCCGCAAGCCAAGGGGCAGGGAGGTCATGGAGGAGCTGATCAAGAAGAGCGACATCTTCATAACCAACCTGGGCGAGGGCGCTCTCACCAAGTACGGGCTTACATTCGATCACATCAGGTCTCTCAAGAAGGACCTCGTGGTTCTCTGGCAGACCGGTCTGGGCAGCACAGGCCCTTACGGCGGCTACAAAGCCTACGGGCGGCTGATGCAGCATGCCTGCGCCATATCAACCATGACTGGAACGCCCGATAACTTGGGCGTGGCCAATATCTCCTATTCCGACTACCACACGTCCGTTTTCAATGCCATGGCGCTTGTGGGAGCCCTGGAAAGGCGACGTAGGACGGGAGAGGGCTGCTTCATCGAGTGCCCCATTTATGAGTCGGGCGTGGTGACCGTCGGCCCCGCTTTCCTCGACTACCAGTCGAACGGTGTGGTCCCCGAACGCAACGAGAACAGGCACCGGTTCTACGCCCCGCACGGGGCCTACCCGTGCAAGGGTGAGGACAGGTGGTGCACAATCGCCGTCACGTCGGATGAGGAATGGAGAGCCTTCAGTGCAGCCATCGGCAATCCTCAGTGGACAAAGAGACCTGATTTCGCCACAGCCGCGGACCGGGTCAAGAACGCCAGGGAACTCGACCGCCTGGTCGGAGAGTGGACTTCAAAGCGGAACGCGTATCAAGTTATGGAACGGATGCAGAAGGCAGGCGTGCCCGCAGGGATAGTGGCAAAGGGAGAAGACCTTTCCAATAGCGAGCACTTGAAGAGCCACGACTTCTACAAGGAGGCTGAGTACTACGCCGCCGACTTCGACAAGCCAGGCGTCAAGTGGCCCGTAGCCGGTACGTCGCCGGTCTTCTCGGAGCCGATCAATTTCTCTGAGACCCCGTGCATGTTCGGGCCGATGCACAAGGTGGGACAGGACAACAACTACGTTTACGGTAAGCTGCTGGGAATGTCAAAGGACGAGATCAAGAAATTGACAAAAGAGGGCGTGTTCGCCTAGCTTCCCCCATTGGCGGTTGTCCATCGGCACAATGATGGCATCCAGTGGGGCTGACCACATTCGTGGCTCGGCGGGCTCACAGCGAACGGGCTCGACTACATCAAGGAGGATCTAGGAATGAAGGCCATTGACATGGAGTGCCTCATGAGCACCGAGGAAGGGGCAGTGAGCAGAGACCCCGCAATGATAGAGGCGCTCGCCCAGTACTTCAAGACGTCTGGAATGAGAATCAAGACGGAAGACGAGATGGCACAGGACTGGAGGGATGCCGACGTCCAGGTCGTGCCTCTCTGCGCCACCGGCAAGCCTTTCGGATTCACCGAGTTTCAACACGTGAAGGACCGGCACAACTACGTAGGCCAGTTGAAGAAAGCGTATCCCGACCTCGTTCTTGGCTTCTGGGTCGGCGTTCCCCTCGACTGGGGTGTATGGACGGCGCTCAAAGAGGTCGAGAGATGTATTACGACCCTCGGGAGCTACGGGGTTTTCGTATCGGGCATGGCGGGAGTACCCGCAAATGACAAGACTTGGTGGCCTTTCTACGAGCTGTGCCAGGAGGCAAAGGTCCCGATAAAGATCACGGTAGGGGCTACGGCCGGGGGCGCCGGGCAGGGCGGAGGAATGGGCATTCGCCTGTCAACAGAGAATCCGATCCCCAACATCGACGACGTTGCCGCTGCGTTTCCGAGCCTGACCATAATCGGGCATCATTACCCCTGGCCCTTCATCGATGAGATGACCGCGGTGATGATACACAAGGACAACGTGTACTGCGAGGTGCACGGCTGGCGACCCAAGTATCACCACGAACTCTTCAAGAAAGAACTGAATACCCGCATCAAGGACAAGGTAATGTTCGGCTCCGACTATCCTTTTTTCCAATACGACGTGCTGTTCGGTGACTGGGAAGCGGCCGGCCACAAGCCCGAGGTTCTGCAGAACGTCTATTACAGGACAGCGCAGAAGGTATTGGGACTGGACAAGTAGAGCCACCCAGGACCTGACGAAGCCCGAAACGGAGGCAGGCTCAAAATGGATTTCAGCTTCACACCAGAGCAGGAGCGCTTGCGCCTGGAGGTACGGGAGTTCCTCCAAAAGGAAGTGACGGAGGAGAGCCGGCTGGATTTCAAGTTCGACCGGCCGTACAGCCCGGACACGTGGAAACTGCTGCGTGGCCTGGGCGAGAGAGGCTGGCTTTGTCCAGCGTGGCCCCGGGAGCTGGGCGGCATTGGGGCCACCCCCCTCGATAACTACGTCATTCAGGATGAGATATCATACGCCTTCGCCCCGACGCCTTTTGCCGTTATTTCCACCATGGTGGTGGGGCCAACGCTTCTTCTGCACGGGAGCGAGGAGCAGAAGAAGAAGTTCCTGCCGATGATAGCTCGCGGCGAAGTGGAGTTCTCCATGGGATATACGGAGCCGGGCTCAGGCTCGGACCTAGCTTCGCTGAGCCTCAGAGCAGAGGACAAAGGCGACCACTATCTGGTCAACGGTCAGAAGATGTTCAGTACGAAGGCCGACTTCGCGGACTACGGCTGGCTGGCCGTAAGAACCGATCCGGACAACCCGAAGAAGCACAAAGGCATTTCGCTTCTCATCTTCGATCTGAAGAACACGCCAGGGGTCACAGTACGGCCCATATACAACATGAGCGGCTACCACTCCTGCGAGGTATTCTACGATGACGTCCACATCCCGAAGGAGAACCTGGTCGGCGAGGAGAATCAGGGTTTCTTCATCATAGGGGCTGCGCTCCTGTTTGAGCGGGCGATCGCAGTGAGCGGATTCCACCGGCCGCTCGAGCAACTGGTGGAATATGTCAAGACTGCCAGGCGGCATGGCAAGCCTCTGGCAGCGGACCCGCTGATTCGGCGCAAGCTGGCCGAGCTCGAGATGAAGTTCGCCGTGATCAGCGTGGCTTCGCGCCGACTCTCCTGGATGCAGGAGATGAAGCTCTTCGCCCTGAACGAGACTGCGATGTGCAAGCTGCTCAGTACCGAGCTTGTCTACGACCTGGCCAACGCGGGCATGCAGATAATGGGACATTACGGAGAGCTGTTGTCCGACTCCAAGTACGCCGAATTGCAGGGATGGTTTGCACACATGTACCAGGAGGCCCCGCACTACAAGATCGCGGGCGGCACTTCTGAGATTCAAAGACAGATCATCTCCACCAGAGGTCTGGGTCTCCCCCGAGGATAGCCGTTGCCCACAAACAAAGGCCACACCCCACCGAATCGGAGGAGCGATCTTACTCGTGGTCAGCTTGAGGTGTATGCCTTTGAGCGAGTCTGAAAGCAGCAAGCCAACAGGAACAACGGGCTGTGTGTTCAACATAGAGAGATTCGCAACCCGTGATGGCCCGGGGATCAGGACTACCGTTTTCTTCAAGGGGTGTCCGCTGAGATGCCTGTGGTGTGCCAACCCGGAGTCCATGAAACCATTTCCCCAGCTGCTTTTCTTCGAGACTTTGTGCCAGAGGTGCTACAAATGCGTGGCGGCTTGTCCCACGAAAGCTGCAACTATTGGCGCAGAGGGGCAAATCTTGATCGATCGCAGTCTCTGCAAGGCCTGCGGGGAATGCGTGAAAGTGTGTCTCCCCAAGGCCAGAGAGATCAGTGGCCAGGTCATGACCGTTGATGAGGTGCTGGAGGAAGTCAAGAAGGACGCGGTGTTCTACCAGAACTCAGGAGGGGGCGCTACGGCATCTGGCGGCGAGCCGCTGCACCAACCGGAGTTTCTGCACGAACTGTTCAGAAGGTGCCGGCAGTCAGCTATTCACACGTGCCTGGACACGACCGGGTTCGCGCGCCCCGAGATTCTGCAGAGGATTTTGGAGCACACGAACCTGGTGCTGTACGACATCAAGCACATGAACCCGGAGAGACACAAAGACCTCACCGGAGTGGATAATACGTTGATCCTGGACAACGCCAGGATGATCGCCGCCCAGGGCAAACCAATGATCATACGAGTGCCTCTGGTACCGGAGCACAATGATTCGGAAGAGAATATGAAAGCTACGGCCGAGTTCATGTCCGAATTGGGACAGACCAGAATCGATCTTCTGCCCTATCACTCACTCGGGAAAGCCAAGTATGAAAGACTGGGGATCGAGTACGAGTTGAGCCAGCTTCAGCCACACGACAGTGATCAGATCAAGAAGATCAAGGAACTCCTGGAGTCCCTTGGGCTGGAAGTCGGTGTTGGCTGACCCGATGGCCATCGAGCGAGGTTTTCCTTTGGTGGTCGTCGGCTACGAGGAAATAAGGAGGAGACCATGGATTTCGCCCTCAGCGAACAGCAGGAAATGCTGAAGAATACGGCCCGCGATTTCCTGGAGAAAGAGTGCCCCAAGAGCCTGGTGCGGGAAGGGGAGAAGGACGAGAAGGGCTACTCGCCAGACTTGTGGAAGAAAATGGCAGATCTCGGCTGGACCGGGCTGGTGTTTCCTGAAGAATACGGTGGCAGCGGGCTGGATTTTGTGGACCTTGCAGTGCTCCTCGAGGAGATGGGCAGGGCACTCGTACCGGGCCCGTTCATTTCCACTGTGGCCTGCTGCGGGCTGACCATTCTGGCACATGGCACCGAAGACCAGAAGAGGGGGCTGCTGCCGAAGATAGCCGGGGGTGAGTTGATAGTGACGCTGGCTCTGATGGAAGCTGGTGCCAGCTACGACCCAACTGATATCACGGTCAGGGCGATCCCTGAAGGCGATGATTTCGTTATCAGCGGGACCAAACTTTTCGTTCCCGACGCCCATCTGGCTGACCTCATCCTCTGTGTTGCCAGGACTAAAGAGAGTCAGGACGAGAAGGCCGGAATCACCGTGCTCCTGGTGGACGCCAAGAGCAAAGGCATAGCCTGCAACGCGCTGAAGACTTTCACGGCCGACAGGCAATACGAGGTGGTGTTCGACAAGGTGCGGGTCCCCAAAGCGAACGTGCTCGGTGCTGTCGACCAAGGCTTGAGCATTGTTGAAGAGATCATGCAGAAGGGGGCATTTGCCATGTGCCCCTGGATGCTCGGTGGAGCTCAGCAAGTCCTGGAGATGGCGACGGACTATGCCAAAGAGCGGGAGCAGTTCGGCCGGCCAATCGGAAGCTTCCAGGCTATACAGCACAAGTGCGCCAACATGGCCACGGACATAGCCGGAGCAAGAGACATCACCTATCAGACCGCCTGGAAGTTGAGCGAGGGGCTACCGTGCGTGAAGGATGTCTCCATCGCCAAGGCATGGATCAGCGAGGCCTATAGGAATGCCTGCGTGGAGGGGACTCAGATTCACGGAGGGATCGGCATTACCGCCGACCATGATATGCAGCTCTACTACCGCCGCGCCAAGGCTACGGAGGTGGCGTTCGGCGACGCCGACTACCATCTCGAGATTGTGGCCCGTGAGATGGGGCTCTAGCTACAGGCTTAGCTTCATCCCCTCATGGCCCAGGGATATGGCCGCGCCCAGGTCGCGAGACACCTGCTCAACTTCCTTCCCGATCTCATCCTCGAACAGTGGGGCAAGATGTACAACGACTACCTGGGGAAGATAGCCCTTGGACTTCTTGAACTGGCTCAACTCCTCCGCCAAAAGCTCAGGAGTG
The DNA here is from genome assembly GCA_036446335.1 of Dehalococcoidia bacterium. GTDB lineage: Bacteria > Chloroflexota > Dehalococcoidia > SZUA-161 > SZUA-161 > JAZFSU01. Next base: position 8,001 of record JAZFSU010000102.1, read on the forward strand.
AGATGCCCGGTCGAAACACCGTGTTGATGCATCCTGTTTGGCAGGGTGACTTCGGTGATTAGGAGCTGTGGCGTCACGTGCTCCCAGCAACTAGAGAGACCGGGGCCAGCATCCCCGCTGTAGAAGACGCTTTTCCCATCCCGTGACTTGATCTGGTATCCGACCGAGGCCATCGAGTGCTCTACAGGGACAGCCAGCACCTGGTAGCCGTCGATGTCCACAGGATCGTGAACCTTCAAAGGATGAAACGCAATCGGCGCATGGTCGGGGGTCCGTATCTCGTGGAATTTGGGATAGATCACCCCATTCAATATGTTGGTGGAAAGGACCTCCAGGGTGCTGGGCAAAGAGTACACGTCGATCGTCTTCTTGAAGTATGAACTGGCGAGGCCAATCGCGGCCACGTCCTTTATGTGATCATAGTGGCAGTGCGTCAGCAATATGGAGCCTATCTTACGCTGCTCGTCCAGCGATAGGCTTGAAGTGAGCCCCCCGGCGTCCACGACCAGCGTCTCATCGATGAGAATTGAGGTCAGCCTGGTGGTTGCAGATTCGAGATTGTGCGCTCCAAGGACCCTGATTTCCATGCCGCAGATTCCTTTCTTCCGGACCTGACGCTACCGAGTGACCAGCAACGGGTTGAAATCGGTGTCATGGTCGTAGTGGTCGATGCCCTCCTTCTTCTTGAGGAAGTTTACCACAGAGTAGGTGAATGGGGTAGCCGCCACTTCATATGCTGTCTTCACCAACCAGTGAGTAATGATCATACTCCCCAACACAGCCGCCGGCAGCTCGCCCCAGAAAGCGATGCCGATGAAGATGGCGGCATCCAAACCCTGGCCAACGACAGTCGAACCGATCGTCCTGATCCACAGGAAGCGCCCCTTCGTCCTTATCTTCATCTTGGCCAGAACGAACGAATTAGCGAATTCGCCCACCAGATACGCAGCGAATGAGGCCGCGAGAATGCGCGGAACATATCCGAAGATCCGGTCGTAGGCGGTCTGGACATCAGGGTCAAGCGGCGGAATGAGCCCGGCCACCCAGAATGCGGCCACAGCGATGAGGTTGCAGAAGAACCCGAGCCATATCACGCGGCGCGCCTGCCGGTAGCCGTAGACCTCCGTCAGGATATCTCCGACAATATACGTCAAGGGGAAAATGACGATCGCTGCGGGCAACGGCGCCGGCAGCCGGAGGCCGCCGATGCCCACCGGATCAACGCCGAGGGTTATCAGCTTGACTGCGATGATGTTCGCCGTTATCAGGCAGGTTACGAAGACGGCGGCAACAACTACGAACCGATATGAGATGGTCATTAACCTCTAGATCCAGCGGCGGGCGCGGAAGAAGGCAAGCATGCCGGCGATGATGATCCCCATGCTCACTATTATCCCGATGAAGACAGAGGAGCTCTCGACCGGCATCGGCCAGACATTCATCCCTACGACGCTGGCAACCAGCGTCAACGGCAGCATTATCGTCGAGATGATGGTCAGCAGCCGGATGACCTCATTGAGGCGAAACGAAGTCAGAGTGTTGTTCGTGTCGATAAGCCCTTCCACCGCTTCCTTGTGGTACTCAAGCGTGTCCCGGATCTTGCGCAAGTGGTCAGCAATGTCACCGAAATAGACATCCGGGTCTTCCTTGAGAATGGGCCATTCTTTCTGCTCCAGGATCTCCACCGCATCCGTCTGCGGCCTTATGATGCGCCGAAAGGCGATAATGTCACGGCGCAGAATCGCCACATCCCTTACGGTCCCGCGTGGCGTTTCACCGAAGATGCGTTCCTCCGTAATCTCGATGTTCTCGCCGATCTTGCTCACAATAGGGAAGCAATAGTTGACCAGCCTGTCGAGGACAAGGTACAGCAGATAGCCGGAACTCCGGCCCATGCTTTCTTCTAAAGCCTTTTCGTTGGTCTGGCATGATTTGAACAGGCTGGTCAGCGGCTTCAGGTCACCCTGATGCAGGGTGATCAGATAGTCCTCCCCAATGAAGATGAAGACCTGGCTGGCGGTCGTGACCCTGGCATGGGCGTTGAACACCGGGAAGTGAAACACCATGAACAGATAGGATTCGTATTCGTCTATTTTGGGCAGCTGGACCTTGCTCAGGCAGTCATCCAGATCGAGGGGATGGAAAGGATAGCGTTCGGCGAGATAGTCCGTCTCCTCCTCGGTGGGACGCTCGATGTTGACCCATGTCAGCTTCTGCCACGTGAGCGACCTGATGCTAGGCTCTGGCTTCGCGACGGTTGGCACCGAAGCGCCAACAGCGCCAAGTCTCCCAAGATGCGGAGCCGGTAGTCTTCTCATCTTCATCAGCCCAGGGAGTGACTCCTGTTGATAATCACGCGGAAGAAAAGTATCTCTCAGCTGACATCACCGCAGCGGCTCCATCGCCAGCCGCGCACACAACCTGCCGTGGAGAGCCCGCTCGTATATCGCCGGCGGCGAAAACACCCGCGATCCCCGTCTCCATCCGTTCATTGACCTTGATTGCGCCCTCAGGAGTCAGGTCAAGCACCCCCTGCAGATAGCCCGTATTCGGGCGCACCCCCACTGCGACGAAGACGCCGCCGACCTCCATGCCCGACTTTTCCCCGGTCTTGACGTTGCGCAGTCTCATCTGCCTAACCTGGCTATCCCCCTCAATGGCCTCAACCACGGTGTCCCAGACAAACTCAATCCCAGGTTGAGCAAATGCTTTCTCCTGAAGAATCTTGGTTGCCCGAAGCTCATCGCGACGATGGATAACGCTGACCTTCGACGCGAATCTGGTCAAGAAAAGAGCATCATTCAGAGCAACGTTGCCGCCTCCAACAACCCCAACCGCCCGATCCCTGAAGAATGCGCCATCGCACGTGGCGCAGTACGAAACGCCTTTACCCCTCAGCTCTTCCTCCCCAGGAACTCCCAGTTTGCTGTGCTCAGCTCCTCCCGCGATTATGATCACCCTGGCACGGTACTCGCCCTCACTCGTAACCAGTATCCTCTCGTCCCCCCGAATCTCAAGTCTCTGCACATCGGCAATGGCCGTTTCCAACCCATACTTCAGCGCCTGTTTCTCCATCAAGGAGACCAGGTCGACTCCCGAAATGCCCTCCGGAAAACCAGGGTAGTTCTCGACAGTCTCGGCGTTGACTATCTGCCCGCCAAGAAGAGCTTTCTCGATGAGCAGACTGTGCAGTCTCGACCTGGCGGCATAGAGGCCCGCGCTGAGCCCGGCAGGCCCACCGCCAACAATGATCAGTTGATATAACTCGTCCACTCTTGCCCTCTCGCTGGTCTCATATGGCTCGTGCAGCCTGCCTGTGCCTGGCCATGTCAACCGCCTGGGGCGGCCATCCGAGAACTTGGCAAGACAGGTCGGGCCAGAGCATCTGCTCCAACCTACCCATGATTCTCAGACAGGATCCCGGCTGCAATCAGGCCAAGGCAGCATCCAGGTGTTTCTTCAACTCCGCCTTGGCTGCGAAGCCGACGACCTGTTTCATCGGCTTGCCATCCTTGAACACGAGCAAGGTGGGGATGCTTTGAATGCCATATTGCGTGGCCACTTTGGTATTCTCGTCAACATTCACCTTCGCGAATCCGACCCGCCCTTCATACTCTCCAGCCAGGTCCTCCACAATGGGCGCAACCGCCCGGCAGGGGGCGCACCACGGGGCCCAGAAATCAACCAGGAAAGGCTTCTCAGCCTTCAGGACGATTTCGTCAAAGCTGTTGTCGTCAACAGTAACTGGCTCAGCCATTGACTCCTCCTGACACATTCGTTCCGTGCACTAGGCGGCCTTGATGGCCTCCACAACTCCCTGCTCCACCGTCTGCCTGGCGGCAGAGATCGCGCTCTTGATCGCATCCGCTTCGCTGCGGCCGTGTGCCACCACCACGCTGCCATTTACCCCGAATAGAAGGGCGCCTCCGTGCTCCCTGTAGTCCAACGTGCTGATGACCGATCGGAAGATGGGCTCGAGCAGATCAGCGGCCTCCCTGAATTTCGGGTCCTCATTCACAGCCTTTCTCAGAGAATCGAGCAACATATCGCCGAGGCCCTCACCCAGCTTTAGAAGTACATTGCCGGTGAAGCCATCCGTTACGATCACGTCGGCCCGACCGTTGGCAATTTCCCTGCCTTCTACGTTGCCGATAAAGTTCACCTTGGATTTCCTCAGCATCCGATGGGCTTTCTGCACCAACTGACTGCCCTTGGTATCCTCTTCGCCACTGGAAAGGAGTCCGATCCGAGGCCGGCTCAACCCGAAGACTTTCTCCGCGTAAGCGGTGCCCATTTGAGCGAACTGAACCAGTGATGTTGGCTTGCAATCAGGGTTCGCTCCGAGATCAAGGCAGAGGACCGGTCCCGTAGGGAAGGGGAAGACAGCTCCCAGACCGGGGCGGGCAAGCCCTTTCCTCTTGCCCAGCGACAGACAGGCGGCCGTCATCACCGCGCCCGTATTGCCCGCGGACACAAAGGACTGCACCTCTCCGTCCTTGAGAAGGTCAATCCCAACCACAATCGAGGAGTCCCTCTTCTCCTTGATCGCTGTTACGGGGCGCTCGTCCATGGCCACCACTTCGGTCGCGTTGACAATGCTTATGCTGGAATTCATCGAGTTGTATTTTCCCAGTTCGTCTCGCACCACCTCCTCAGGGCCCACCAACACAAGTTCCATGTCGCCATCCTCGGCTACTGCCGCAACACTTCCCTTGACTATCTCCGCCGGAGAATGATCGCCACCCATAACATCGATGGCGATCCTGATCCTCTCAAATTTGGCCGGCTTCTGTCCACCCACTGTCAGTACCTCCCAAAGGTCGCGGCTTCCACCCAACTGGCAGCGACCTCACCATTTTGCCTCCTCCACGCTCTCACGCAGAGTCTGGAGCATGTGCTGAATTCGGACGAGAGAATGCTCCAGCGCACCTCACTCACCGATAGCCCCGCAAGGACAACCACCTCCCCATTCAGCCACCGCCCCCCGCAAGCAGGCCCAGGCCCAATGTATTATAGACAAAAGGACGCAAGTTCCTCAACCCCCTGAAAAGTGGCAGGCTCAGCGCCTCCACCAGCCGGCAATCCCTGAAATTACGAGTGGCGAAGTTGCTGAAGATACAGGACTCTGCCTCCCCCCGTGCGAACCACCCCCCAGTTTTCTCGCCC
>JAZFSU010000103.1:0-3145 GCA_036446335.1 Dehalococcoidia bacterium
GCACGACGATGGTTCCTGGCGGCTTGTCGAGGGAACGGGGCAGAGCTTGCTCGACAACCCGGCGGTCCAGGGTGTCGTAGTGAATTTCCACGATGTCACTGAGCGCAAACAGGCGGAAGGCGCGATACGGCAGTCAGAAGCGAAGTACGCCGCGCTGATTGAGCAAGCGAATGATGGGCTGGCAATAGTCCAGGACGAGGTGATCACGTTCGTCAACAAGGCCTTCGCATCGCTTACGGGCTATTCGGTTGAAGAGTTGGTGGGCATGCACGCCTTGAATATCGTGGCGCCTGAACACGGGCCAATGGTGGCCGAAAGATACAAATCACGGGTAGCAGGCGAACAGGTGGCCGCCAGCTACGAATTCAGGGTCCTGTGCAAGGACGGGACGACGAAGGACGTGGAGCTGTCCGCCAGCGCCATCGAATATGAAGGCCGTCCGGCTTCCATGGCGACGTTCCGGGATATCACCGAACGCAAGCGGGCGGAGGCGGATCTGCTGAGGGAGAAGAGCTTCCTGGAAGGTCTGGTCAGCAGCCTCCCCGGGCTGTTCTATCTCTATCTTATCTCGGGGAAAGGCGGCTTCGTCCGCTGGAACAAGAACCTGGAAACGGTCTCAGGATACTCGTCCGATGAGATACGCGGAGCGGACTACCTGGAATTCGTCGCCAGCGATGACCATGAGAAGATGCTGGGCGCGGCGCAAAGGATCTTGGACGAAGGATATGCGAGCGTCGAGGCCGAGCTGTTGACGAAGGACGGTCGCAAGATTCCCCATCTATTCATGGGCGCGCCCGTAACAATAGAGAACGACGAGTATATCATAGGTCTTGCGCTGAATGTCACGGAAAGCAAAAGGGCGGAGGCCGGGCTCAAGGAAAGCGAAGAACGATTTCGAGCCACGGTCGAAGCGATTCCCGTTCCCGTGATGATCAGTCGCAAATCCGACGGCACAATCCTCTTTGGCAATGAACACCTTGGCCTGCTCTTGGGGGCTACTTCCGGTACAGGCGTTGGCCGCAAGACCACCGACTTCTTCGACGACCTCGCCGACCGGCAGGCCATACGGGACACGCTGCAAAGAGACGGCTACCTGAGCGACTACGAGTTCCGCATCAAGAGGGCGGACGGCAGCATGCGCTGGGCAGTCACTTCGAGCCAACCGCTGATGTATCAGGGAGAGGAGGCCTACCTTTCCGGCTTCTGCGACGTCACCGAACGCAAACAGTCAGAGGAGGCGCTACGGGAAAGCGAGCACAGGTATCGCCACCTGGTGGAGCAGGCCAGCGACGGCATTGCCATTATCCAGGATGCGGTGGTCAAGTATGTCAACCCGGGCGCGGCGACTGCGATGGGCTGCCCCGCTGAGGATATAGTCGGTACACCCATATCCGACTTCATTCATCCCGACGAGCTTAGCAAAATGGCCGACCGGTACAGGCGGCGCATGGCGGGCGAACCGGTTGAGTCCGTGTTCGAGTCGGTGATCATTCGCAAGGATGGCAGCGCGGTCGATGTCGAGGCAAGCGCGGCATTGACTACCTATCAGGGAAGGCCAGCTGACCTTGTCATATTGCGCGACATCACTGCCCGCAAGAGCGCTGAGCAGGAGAAGCTGAGAACGGAGGAGCAGCGCCAACTCACCGCCCGACTGGCCACAGTTGGCCAGCTGGCGGCGGGCGTCGCCCATGAGTTGAACAACCCGCTTGCTGCGGTTCAAGGCTTTGCCCAGCTTCTCGCGGACAGGAAAGACCTCGAGGATTCTGTCAGAGATGATGTAGAACAGATATTCAATGAGGCGAAACGCGCCACCAGGATCACGGCCAATCTCCTCTCCTTCGCTCGCAAGCACCGACCGGAGAAACGCCTCACCTGCATCAACGACGTTATTGAGAAGAGCCTGGAGCTCCACGCATACCGTATGAGGGTCAACAACGTCGATGTGCAGACCGAGCTTGACACCGGCCTTCCGGCAACGATGGTTGATTTCCACCAGATGCAGCAGGTGTTTGTTAACATAATAGCGAACGCTGATCAGGCCATGACTGAAGCGCACGGGAAAGGGAAGCTCGCGGTGCGAAGTCAGTGGTCAGGCGACACCATTAAGGTGACTCTTGCCGACGACGGCCCTGGCATACCGCAAGAGGACCTCGAGAGGATATTCGAGCCGTTCTACACCACCAAAGAAGAGGGAAAGGGAACGGGACTAGGCCTCGATATCTGCCACGGCATCGTGGAAGCCCATGGAGGTCGTCTGCGTGCCACGAGCAATGTGGGAGAGGGAACCACCTTTGTGATCGAGATACCGGTTGTCTCTGAAGGTCAGGCCACCGAAGAGGACGACTGCGTCCAATCCCCCGGAACTCAAAGCTGACGGAGAGCGCCCCAAGCGGTCCGATCCGGCATTCGTGACGGCGGACGATGTCCTTCTCAGCGGCTCCTGGCCCAATCCAACATACCCTGCAGGTGGCGGCGCAGCACGCCGAAGCTGAAGTGCTCTCTTCCCACCCTGATGTTATTGTCGGCGATGTCTTGCACTTGCTCCTGGCTCGTCAGGATTGACGCCATCTCGCTGGCTGCGCGCGTCAGGGCTTCCCGGGGTAATTGCACGAGCCCCCGGTCGTCTCTCTCAGGAAGGAGCGTGTCGCCGAGAGATACCACCTTGACACCCTTCGGCGCGATGTCCTCCTTGAAAACGGGATACTCGAAAACCGCCGCTGGAAGTCCTGCAGCGAACGCTTCGAGCAGTTGGTTGCCGAACCCTTCCCATCCCGTGGGGTAGAGCACGAAATCGGCCATGGCGTACGAATCGGGATAGAGGGCGTAGAGGCCTTCGTCTTCGAGACGACAGGGCCTCAAGTCGTCCCCAATGTATCTCCACGGAATCTGTAGCGAATCGAAAAGTTCGTAGAGTCTCTCCTGGTAGTCTGTGAACGCCCGTTCCGGTCGACCCGCCAGGACAAGCACGACACGGCTCTTGCTCGAGAATACTTCTCCGTTGTACAGCGTTTTCCCCGTCATGTCCCCACGCAGACCCTGCAGGGCAGCGGCGAGGTGTCCCGCCAGCTCGGTCTGCTTGTTGGGCACGATCCGCGCAGCCGCGAAGAGCACGACGTCATGTGACTCGATGTTGTGCTTGGCCCGA
>JAZFSU010000104.1:0-2475 GCA_036446335.1 Dehalococcoidia bacterium
CCTGTTCGGATATCTTTCCGGCGCAGAGCCACAGGAGTAGGGACGCAGCATAGCTGTATCCTTTCATTTTTAAGGGACCATATCAGTCTAGAGGCCCTTCCAAGGAAGGGCCTCTAGACATATGTAAACCAGAAGTGGAACGGAATTGACGGATATTCCCAACTTATACGTGGTCACCAGAAAACTGCCTCTTGTCCTGCGTTTCACAACCCATCCAAAGACTCCCATTTGCCCTCGCTGATCAGTGGAGTACTTCTGAAGACTATAAGACCTCCTGTTCTTGTGATAGTAGCAGCCAACGTCCCTGGAAAGCCGCCCAACAAACGTCTCCAAGTCCTCCTTCACGAATGCCTCCTCTCTCTTGTCTCGTGTGGACAGCGGCCACATCATCTATGCGGAGTATAGCGGGAGCAGGAAGGAGCAGCCTACAAGGGGCATTTCCAGTCAGTTTGTTACCATCCGCTCTTCCTGTTCAACCACTTCGGGGACTGCGAGGGAGCCATGCTGCGGTCGGGAAACGTCCACAGCGCCGACCGTTGGCAGGAAGTCCTTGCGCCGGCGGTGGAACGTTACCAGCGCAAGGGGGTGCGTCTGCTCTTCCGGGGCGACGCTGCTTTTGCCAAACCAGAGATTCACGAGTATCTGGAGCTCAGGGTCATTCGATACGCTATTCGTCTGCCAGCCAACAATATCCTGGAACAGGAGATTAAGCGTGGGAAAGCGCCAGAGTGGCAATTGGCGAAGCGGCGGCAGTTGTCCAGCTCAGTTCAAGTCGAAGCAATGGGGGAAGGTAGCACATGTTGCCTTCCCCTTTCTCGTTGGCATGTGACAGGAACACCAGGCGGGAAGACGCAACGCTAACCCGAACCCCTTCGGGGCCGCGATGTTGTCCTCAGCAAGACGTCCACCGCTGTTGACGAGAGTACGCGGATGACTTAAAGTGTATCTGTGAGTTTTGGATAGGACACAAGCAACTGCTGCAAAGCTGGAATGAGTTGCTTCTTGTCGAAGGAATGTTCGGGAAGTGTCTCGCCAGGGGTACCAGCAAGGTCCATAAATGAACGGGGAGTAGCGCAGCCTGGTTTAGCGCGCCACGTTTGGGACGTGGAGGTCGGAGGTTCGAATCCTCTCTCCCCGACCATACTTCGGAATTCCAGGGTCCGGCTCTCGCCAGTACAGCCTCTTGAATCTCCCGCCAAGTTGACAAACCCACATTCGGGTGTTATAAGTTAGCCTCGACGCTCTCTCGCGACGGGCTGTCGCGGTGCTTCCGGAACATTGGCTGAGGGGCGCTATGGCAGGCAAGCACAAGGTCATCATCCGGAGTTGCCCCGACTACGAGGATATCGATCGCATCCGGGGCATAGTGGCTGAGGGCATGGAGGAGTTGGGCGCCAGGCCTTTTGGCAAGGTGCTTCTGAAGCCCAACGTGGTTTTTGCCCATAAGAGATACTCCCGGCATGCCTATACCCATCCCGCTGTTCTCGAGGCGCTCATCGATGAGTTGGCAGCAAGGCCGGAAGTGGAGAAGATCATCCTGGGTGAGAGGACGGCCGTGTATATGCCCACGCGGTACGCCTTCTCGCAGGCTGGCTACGGCCGATTCAGAGAGAAACCCAAGGTCGGGTTCTGCTTCTTCGATGAGGATGCCCTGGTGGAGGTGCCATTCGAGAGGGGACGCATCCACAAGTCCCTGCGCCTGCCCCGCACTTTCATTGAGGCCGACTACAAGGTGTATGCGCCCAAGCTGAAGCACCACATGACCAGCAAGCTGACATGTGCGCTCAAACTCAACATTGGCATCTGTGACCAGAAAGAGCGTCTTCATGCGCACGATTTCCGACTCGAGGAGAAGATCGCTGACCTGTATGAGGTGGGCTATCCCGACTTTGTGGCTGTCGATGCGGTGACAATCGGCCAGCAGTGCGAGATGGTGGCAAAGCCGATGCCGCTCGGAGTCATCATAATGGGGACGTCGGGAGTGGCCATTGATTCGGTGGCCGCGAGGCTTATCGGGTTCGACCCGGATGAAATCGATCACCTCAGGATAGCCAGGTCGCGTGGATGGGAGCCGGTCACTGATGACGATATCGAGATCACTAGTGATGTTCCCGTGGATGAGTTGAAGGAGACGACCAAGAACCTCGATCGGACTTTCTCGGACCTGCAGGCGCTGGACACCCCCATCCGGTTTCATTTGGGCAACTACCCAGATGGGGATGATATCTGCTACGGCGGGTGCGTGAACATGCTCAAGGGCGCGCTTGCCACCTACGACGCCTACAAACCGGGCTCGATCAGTCAGACCCGCGACACCGCTATCGTAGTCGGTGAGTATGAAGGCGACGTTGATGGCCACGGTCACACGATCATGTTGATCGGTGACTGTGCGAAGATCAAGGGTGAGGTACGAGGGAAAACGAAACGCATCAAAGGCTGTCCGGTGTCCATACCCCAGTTCTGCATGTTCGGGTG
>JAZFSU010000105.1:0-6427 GCA_036446335.1 Dehalococcoidia bacterium
ATCATTACCCCATTTTCACTCAGCGCAATTGGTTGGGGATTAAAGTACGGTATCTTGTCACCTCATCATTAGCCAACCATTTCTACTACAAAAATTCTATTCAAACCAACTTGCGAACTCTGGAAGTTACTAGAATCTACCTGAATGTACGACGTATCGAAGCTATGGCGGAGCTGGAGTGCTGCCCTCGCGTGTTGCCTGCGCACGTGATTGACAGGGGCAGAATGAAGTACGCTGGCTTTCTCTCGTTGGCTTGCTGACCAAAGGACTCGCCTCCGCAAGCTGCGGTCGGCTGTTGTTAGCCGCAAAGCCGCGCGGGAGTCACTACCCGCTTTCGACTATTCGGTCTATCCGTTCCAATATGATTGAACGTCGCGCTTGACTCGCTTCGTCCGGTAGAAGATGCCCCGGCAGGGACTCTATGAACGACTCATCCTCCCGGAACTGCTCGAATGCCTGGGACAGGAACGATCTTATGTCGTGCGGTTGGGCCCGTATTTCGTCTACCAGCTCTTCCCGCCCGTCAATGACTGACACTATGTCCTCGATATCATGGCTTCCCAAGTAGTCACCGTGTCCCCGACCACGAAACGCCTCGATTTTGGTCGCTAAGAAGTATGGAGCCTTCGCCACCCTGATCCGGAGGTTCTCATCCAGTGGAATGACCGTCGAGTTCTCGATGGTAGCTGAATACCAAGTATTCGAGAACCCGAGCACTACAGAATCTGTTGGCATGATGTCCACCATAGTGCCATCAACTGTCCATCTGCAAAGAGGTGCGTCTCCACTGGGACTCTGTTTGAAACCCAGTTTTAGCAGCTGGTCCTCCAAGTGGTAGTAGTCGGATCTCGTGGCGATTTCCACTATGATATCGACGTCCAAAGTAGGGCGCATCGAGGGAATCGCCTTGTTTGTTATGAGGAGCACGGTCGCCGCGCCGCCCAGGAAGACCACTTCTTCTCTCAAATGGTCTAGGCGCCTTGCCACAAGTCTGATTGTCTCCAGCGTGACCGGGGATGGCTCTACCATCCTGGGCTTAGCCTGATCTTGAGTTCACGCACGGCGCAGTTGCGTTCGCGAGCGCGTCCTCCTCGAATTGCATCGATCAGAGCAAGCAGTTCATAGAGCTTTGCATCAGCGGCAACGGCTCTTGGAACAGACTTGAACAGAGGGGAGAACGAGAAGCCGAGGACTTGACCTTCGGCGTACGGCCAAACTGGCGGTTCTTCTTGCGGCTGAGCGATGATTCCCTTCAACGGCGGTGCAGCATAGCTGGTTGGAATCCCTCTTGTCAATCCTCCGAGTTCCGGTGGATACGCGTATCTCACACCGTGTACAATGAACTCCTCCAGTGCCTTCCTGATGGGCTTTCTCCGTTGAGTATCGTAGAGCTTGGCCATCGATGCCCGCTTAAGGCCGCTATGGACCTCAGAAGGACTCATGTAGAGTTCACCGGCAAGGGTGGAATAGGACCACTCCCTGCTGTTCAGGGAAATCAGCTTCAACAGGACGAAAACGTCTTGTGGCTTGAGCATCATGGCCATATTCTATTCGCGAATCGCGAATAGTGCAAGCCCCCACCTGAAATCCAGGAGTTCTTCCCCTGCGACATCCCCTCAGTCGAGCCAGTATGTGAAATAGTGTATTGGCTTGTGTTGCTATATCTCAAGGGTTTTGCACAGCCCTGGCCTAGTTGCACCCCGTGTGTTGCCTGCGCGCCCTTCTGGTGATACCATTACGCCACAGTGTTCCCTTGGGAGGAGTGGGCCTGGATGACCAGGCCAGGGCTTGTCCCGAAGGAACCGGGGATGCCAACTAGGGGAGGTACTAGCGCAATGAGGAAACCGGCGATAGCTTTGATACTGGTGTTGGTGCTGGCTCTGGTCGCGGGGACCGTTGGCTGCGGCGAGGAGACGGCGCCTGCGGCTCTGACCACAGTCTCCGCGTGGACCGGCGATGAGACTGCGCAGACCATATATGGCAAAGTCGAGGGTTTCGCGGACGGGTCTGACACGTGGGTGTGGAAGGCCATCCCGTTCGCGAAGCCGCCGGTGGGCGAGCTGCGCTGGAAGGCCCCGCAGGAACCGGAGCCCTGGACCGGCGTACGGGAGGAGACCGAATACTGTGCCGAGTGCACTCAGCAAGACCTCACAGAGTCGGTTGTTGGCAGCGAGGACTGCCTCTACCTCAACGTCTGGCGTCCTCAGTCCGACGAGATTGGCCTGCCTGTATACTTCTGGATACACGGTGGCGGGAACAGCCTCGGCACTGCCTCGACGGACGCGTACAACGGGGCCAACATAGCCGGCAAGTCCGATATGGTTGTCGTGAGCGTCAACTACAGGCTCGGGCCTCTGGGGTGGTTCACCCACGAGGCGCTCAGGAGCGGCGAGGCCGGTGATGAAGCGGACGACTCCGGCAACTACGGCACGCTCGATCTGGTGAGGGCGCTGGAGTGGGTGCAGCGCAACATCGAAGCGTTCGGAGGGGACCCCGATAACGTCACGATTACCGGGGAGTCGGCCGGTGCCATGAACGTCTTTTCCCTGCTGATCTCTCCGTCAGCTGAAGGCCTTTTCCACAGGGCGATTGTGCAAAGCGGCATGACGGTTTCGAGCTCGGTCGCGGCAGGGGAAGACAGTGTGCGTGATGTAATCGTGAAGCTGCTGGTGAATGATGGCACTGCATCTGACCAGGAGTCGGCCGTGGGTGTGCTCGACGGCATGTCCGGCGCGGAGGTCGAGGCCTATCTGCGGTCCAAGACGACGGAAGAGCTGCTGTCGGGCTATGAGTCGGCGAACTTCGGCATGTTGCAGTTCCCGTACATATTCGAGGATGGCGCTGTCATCCCGAAGGAAGGGTATGACGTGCTCGAGGCCGGTACCTATCCCAACAAGGTCCCGCTCATGCTGGGCACCAACAAGGAGGAGACCAAGCTGTTTCTGTTCATGGACGAGTCTCTCGCAGCGGACGACGAGATGTATCAGCTCATGGCATCATACAGCAGCGACCTGTGGAAAGCTGCGGGAGTCGATGATGTGGCGAGGAAGATGACGTCGCACGCCGACCAACCGGACGTGTATGCTTACCAGTTCCTCTGGGGAGCGGGAGGAGACGTCGGCGAGAGCATGATGCCCGATCCGTGGGGCTTCCAGATCGGTGCCAGCCACGCGCTCGACATACCGTTCTTCTTTGGCAACGATAACTTCATAGAGTTCATGGGCTTCTTCGTGTTCACGGAGGAGAACCGCCCTGGAAGGAAGGCGCTGTCTGACGCCATGATGACCTACGCGGCCCAGTTCGCGAGAACCGGCAACCCGAACCCGCCGGAGTCTGATTCGCCGGAATGGTACCCGTGGACCAACGACCCCGGTCAGCCGAAGTCCATCTTGTGGGACGCGGACAGAGAGAAGGCCATAATATCGATGTCCTCGACGGAGCTGACGGTGCAGGGCGTCCATGAGGAGATGGGCCCCCGGATTTCGGGGTCGCAGTATCCGGAGGCATTCGACTTCCTTCTCGAGTTCCTGGAGGGGGGAGATTCGCTTCTGGATTAGGATTGCCTTCGCGCGGAAGTCAGAGGGGTAGCCTGGAGCATCTGCTCCAGGCGCGGTTGGGGCGGACGCTCCGATCTGCCCTTGTGCTCGGATAGGCCACCGGGGTTGCACGCCAATGGCGCAATACGTAATGGCCCACGATGTGGGCACCAGCCGAAACAAGGCAGTCCTCGTGGACACCGACGGGCACGTGCGCGGGAAATGCTCAGAGCAGTACAAGACGGTGGTTTCCCAGGCCTGACTGGGCCGAGCAGGACCCCGCCGACTGGTGGGCTGCTGTGACGCGCAGTACCAGGAATCTCCTGGAACAGACCGGAGTGTCCCCGGCGGACGTGCTGTGCGTCACGTACGCCACACAAATGCTCGGCATCGTGCCCATGGATTCCGAGGGAAAGCCTCTGAGGCCGGCAATAATCTGGCTCGACAATCGAGCTTGCAGTCAGGCAACCAGCCTGATGAGGAAGTTCCTCGGCCCCCGGATCTTCACCTTCTTCGCCGGCACAACTCTGTGCGGGAAGGATGGCATGCCCAAGCTGCTCTGGCTCAAATCGGAAGAGCCGGAGGTCTATCAGGCGATGCAGTGCTTCCTCGATGTGGCCGGCTACCTCATTTTCAGGAGCACCGGCAACAGGGTGATGGAGTGGACCGGCGCATCGGTCTTCGGCCTCGATCTCAAGAAGAAGACGTGGCTCACCGGCATATTCCGCTACATCGGGCTCGACCCTGGGAAGTTCCCTCCTCTGGTGCGGTCCACGGATCAGGTCGGCGTCCTCTCGAAAGAGGCGGCCGATGAGTGCGGGCTGCTGCAGGGCACGCCGGTGATCGCGGGTGCCGGAGATGCTCCCTGCGCCGCGGTCGGCTCCGGAGCCGTGGGGGAGGGCGAAGGGCACGTCTATCTCGGGACGTCGGGATGGGTTGGGGTGGTCACGAAACGCATGCCGAAGGGCAAGTGCGGAGCGGCATCGATACATTCGGCCGATCCCGACAAGGCCTTCCTGTTTGCCGAGTCGGAGACCGCCGGGGCATGTCTGCAATGGCTGGCCGACGAGCTGCACAGGTCCGAGCAGTCGGATCCGGGCGTGTCTGATGTCTACGCTCTGATGGACGAGAGCGTGGGCCGGGTTCCGCCGGGCTCCAACCACCTCATCTTCACGCCGTGGATGTACGGGGAGAGGGCCCCGATCGGCGACTGCAACGTCCGATCCAGCTTTCTCGGGCTGAGTGCTGACCACACCCGCGAAAACCTGGTGCGCGCTGTCTACGAGGGCGTTGCATACAACATCAGGTGGATCGTCGAGATCGTGGAGAACGAGTTCGGGTTCCCTCTTCCTGAGCTGAGGGTTGTCGGTGGGGGTGCGAGAGGCGCTCCCTGGATGCAGATCCTGGCGGATGTTACCCAGAGGAAGGTTGAGACTGTGCGCGATCCCCAGGAGGCTGGCGCTGTAGGGGCGGCGCTGGTTGCTGCGGTTGGCCTGGGACTTTACCCTGACTTCGAGTCCCTGAAGAAAGTGGTGCATGTCGAGAGGACCTTCGAGCCGGACGGGGC
Organism: Dehalococcoidia bacterium; assembly: GCA_036446335.1. Classification (GTDB taxonomy): domain Bacteria; phylum Chloroflexota; class Dehalococcoidia; order SZUA-161; family SZUA-161; genus JAZFSU01. The sequence goes on from JAZFSU010000105.1 coordinate 5,104, forward strand.
CAACCGTGAGATCTACGATTCGATTTTCGATTCGTATCAGGACGCGTACCGGAGCCTGAAGGGCTTCTACAGAAGACTGAACGAAAAGAGGGTGCGCGCTGCGCGCCAGTGAAGGAGGTGCATTGATGGATGAGCAGGAGATCATGGGCATGCCGATGGCGCTGCCTGACGGAATAGACTACGACGAGTATTTGCTTGCCACGTACCTGGCCTGTTTTCCCGCAGACGTTCCTATTCCATTGATGTCTCTGATGCTCGCCGTTGAGCAGAGCACCGGCACCTGGGTGGCTGTGCCTGGGGAGACCCCGGAAGTGCGCAGCCGCCACGTGGCGAAGGTGACTGGCGTGTATGAGGTGCCTGACCATGAGTTTGTCGTGCCTCCTTCGCTGGAAACGAGGAACTGGATCATCCAGGTAGCCTACCCGGAGATCAACATGGGCGCGCAGATACCGATGCTGCTGACCTCCGTTGTGGGCAACATCTCCATGGGCGGGAACATCAAACTGCTGGACATTCGTTTCCCGGAAAAATTTGTGGCCGGCTTCACAGGCCCCAAGTTTGGCATCGCAGGTGTGAGGGAGCTTCTGGGAGTCCCGAAGCGACCTCTCCTCAACAACATGATAAAACCGTGCACCGGCTATCCGTTGGAGGTTGGAGCGGAGCTGTTCAGGGAAGCTGCGCTGGGCGGGTGCGACATAATCAAGGACGACGAACTGATCGCTGATGCTCCGTTCAACTCCGTGCAGGGGCGTGTCAAGCGCTACATGGAGATCGAGAAAGAGGTCTACGAGGAGACCGGTGAGCGAACTCTGTATACGCCCAACATAACTGACAAGGTGCCAAAGGTTTTCGAGAACGCCCGGCGCGCGATAGAGTTGGGATGCAACGCGCTGATGATCAACTATCTTGCCGTCGGGTTGCCGGTGATGCAGGCGCTGGCGGAGGACCCGGACATCAACGTGCCGATACTCGCTCATATGGACGTGGCAGGCGCGATGTACATGTCGCCCTACCACGGGATGAGCTCGCACATCGTATTGGGGAAACTGCCCAGACTTGCCGGGGCAGATATCGTGGTCATCCCCGCGCCCTATGGGAAGGCCCCGGTCATCGCTGACAAGTTCCAGAACGTCGCCAAGAATCTGACCTTCCCGCTGTACCAACTCAAGCCCACCTTCCCGATGCCTTCTGGTGGAATCACGCCGTCCATGGTCCCCAAAGTGATGGCAGACCTTGGCAAAGACATCGTGATAGGGTCAGGAGGGGGAATCCACGCTCATCCTCAGGGACCGGTCGCCGGGGGAAAGGCGTTCCGCCAGGCGAT
>JAZFSU010000106.1:0-12917 GCA_036446335.1 Dehalococcoidia bacterium
GTCATGTTGACTGCTGGGAAGTGTGCCTCCGACGCGGACGTTGCTTCGAAGAATATCTCGACGGCAGCAGATGCGTTCGAAGTTCAGCGCCGCGTTGTGTTCCTGAATGGGATCACGGACAGCATCATTCTCGTGGTCGAAGGACGTTGCTCCCTCGGTAACTACGACACGTCGGGTCGGATGTCTGTCACCTGCAAGACTGCTCCCGACGCCTTCAAGAAGCACTACCTCGGGCTGAGCGACAACGTGACGTTCTTTGCCGAGCAGCTCGAAAACATCGACGTGAGCGTCTACCACAATCGTGTCGTCTGGAAGCCTCAGTCTCTTATCCCGGACATCGACTTCCGCGGCGACGTGGACGAGTTGATCGACGCGGTAACACCGGACAACAACGACGGCTGATGAACGTACTCGGTATCGACCCTGGTCTGAATGGAGCCCTGGCCCTTTACAACGAGAAGGGCCTGGGCAACATTCTTGAAATCCCCTCGGCCAAGTCCACTGGTCGAGGACGCGAAGTTCTGTGGTCTGAACTCAACCGACAGTGGGACGAGCTGTTCTTCTGGGCCGATCACGTCTTCCTGGAACGTGTGAACGCCCGACCTTTGGACGGTGGGGCGAGTGCATTCAAGTTCGGCTCGATCTACGGCGGGTTGCGCTGTCTTGCCGTAGCCAAGCTGATCCCCTATACTCTGGTCACCCCGGTCTCCTGGATGAAGGTCATGGGGGTGGGTCTCGGGTCCAAGGAAGCATCCTGCCTCCGCGCCGAACAGTTGTTCCCCGGACGGAACTTCCGTGGCCCGAGGGGTGGTAAGAAGGATGGGATGGCTGAGGCTTCCCTGATCGCCAAGTACGGGTATGACAAGTTGAAGAAGGGATAACTCATGAAGTATCGGGTCTATGCAATCGCAACCGCCTCCTGGGAAGTCGGCACCTATGAGGCTGATACCCCCGAAGCCGCAATCAAGATGGCGGACGACGATAATGAGGCTGAGTTTCATAAGTCTTTGTGCCACCAGTGCGCCGAGACGGTAGAACTCGGAGACTGCAATACGACTGAAGCTGAGGAGATTTCAGGATGACTCCCAAGCAGTTCGTGACGGCATACAAGAAGGATGGCTCCATTAAGGCCGTCTCCAAGCGTCCCGGGATGACATACTATTCAGCCCGCAAGGCATACCTGGAGGCCAAGGATCAAGGGTTGATTCAGCCACTTCGGGTAGGGCGCAAGACCGCTGACGAGGTGGTGACGCCAGTCGAACCGAAGATCGCAGGTCAAAGGAAGGCCAAGCAGACGCCGACCCGCAAGCTGCCCGCAAAGGGCAAGGTCAAGCGATACCTCTGCACCTCTGCACAGAATAACACCTTCCTCCACGAGGAGCTGTACGCCAATCTCCTGGCCTTCGCCAAGCATGTGGGAGCCGAGCTGCTGATCAGCCGGTTTGCCTACCAGCGCAGCGGTCTGAACCGTGGCGGTGACAAGGCCGAGTGGGCTCCGACCTATGAAGATCAGCGCATGAGCCTGTCCGCGGAGGAGACGCATAAGAATCCCGAGACCCTGTATGGCAGCGACCGCTATGTCTGGGCACCTGAGGTTTACGACCACGTGTCCGACGAGCGCATGGAGCTGGCCCCTGGACTGGTATGGTGCGGCGAGTGGCAGCGCAGTCCGACGACGGTCAATCCGCTGTCCGGCTTCCAGGTCTACACCGGCCAGAAGTCCGGCATCTTCCCCCATGTAAAGCTGTGCATGGAGAGTGTGCCCACGGCGAAGCACGAGCCTGCCAAGTTCAACTACACCACTGGTACGATCACGATGCGTAACTACATCCAAAAGGGCGCGGGACTCAAGGCTGAGTTCCACCACTGCTACGGCGCAGCCCTGATCGAGGTGGACAACGATGGCGACTGGTTCGTGCGTCAGATCAGCGCCGATAGCGACGGGACGTTCTATGACCTTGACGTGAGGGTGCGGGGCGGTAATGTTACGACCGGCCACCGCATTGAGGGGCTGACCCTGGGAGATATTCATGAGGATAAGAAGGACCCGACTGTCCATCAGCTCCAGGCCAAGATGCACAACGAGCTGAACCCCCGTCACACCTTCTACAATGATCTGCTCAACTTCGGTCGTCGAAACCACCACGAGCGCAAGGACCCGTTCAAGTCTTTTGAGCGTTTCGTCGAGAACAATGAGGATGTACGCGGCGAAGTCGAAAAGGCCATGGACTATCTCGGACAGCAGGCCGACCGCTGGCCCGACACTCGGCATGTGGTGGTGGACAGCAATCACGACCGTGCTCTGGAGCGGTGGTTGCGTGAAGTTGACTGGCGACACGATCCAATCAATATGATGTTCTACATGGAGGCGGCCCACGCCAAGTTGAGTGCCATCGCACAGGAGGATGACGACTTTCATATGTTGCGCCACTGGTGGGGGCAGCGGGAAGGATGGATTCCTGGAAAGCAGACCAATGTTGTCTTCCTGGATGAAGACGAAAGTTTCGTCATCTGTGATGATCCCCACGGCGGGATCGAGAATGGGATGCACGGACACCTCGGTGCGAACGGGAGCCGCGGCAACATCAAGACCTTCGCGAAGATGGGCAGGCGTGCCAACATCGGACACAGCCATTCGGCTGGCATCGTTGAAGGCATCTGGCAGGCTGGCACTTCTTCACTCGTGGACCTGGGTTACAACAGGGGCATGTCAGGCTGGTCGCACTCGCACATTCTCACCTACGCCAACGGCAAGCGTTGCATGATCACCATGCGCAACGGCAAGTACCGGGCCGGTATGAAGCCGCTGTCCGGTGAGCTGAAGGTGGGGGCATGAACAAGAACTACAGCAAGTACCGGCTGGTTCTAGGTGGTGACTTGATTGGTCAGTTTTCGAATGACCTGATCAAGATGCTGATCAAGGCATGGGCGGACGAGAGCGGCGTGAGGAACGTGTCGAGCGGTGTCGTCCGGGTAGATATGGACCAGGAGCAAGGCGCTGTGATCTACTCAGTACACTTCGACAGCTCTCACTGGACTGGCATCGGCTTCAAGGGATTCGACGTGAAGAACCCGGGGGTGCCACAGACCTTGTAAGATTTTCATTGACTTTCTTAGCCATCCAGAGTATAATGGTAACCAAGATTGGGAGAACGATGACATGCCGTACATCAAGTCGGAGGATTACGCTCGCGCGGTCGTGACCCCCAAGGTCCCCGGCGAGCTGAACTATGCCATCACCATGAAAATCATCGCTCGTCTGCGTGGAGAGCTGACGTCCATGGAGTTCGACCGGTGTCTCAGGAACCTGACCATGAGTTATCTCGACCGGGTGGGCATGAGCTACACCAACGGCAACGCCGTGATAGGCGTACTCGATTGCGCTGCACGTGAGGTGCGTCGGCGGGCGGGGGGAGCACCTCCGCTCTCTCCCGATGGTGTGGTCATGAGTCCGCTTATCGCCAAGATCGAGCGTCAGTTGAGGGCGGAGCGCAAGTGGCTCTATGACAACCTGCTCGCACCTTACGAGAACGTGAAGATCATGGAGAACGGCGACGTGTATCCCAAGGACCTGCTCAGTGGCGGCTAAAGTCCGGCTCCGCTGTCCTGCCTGTGAGGTGGACCGGTGGTTTCAGGTCGGCCCGTGGCAAACTGCGCCCAGTATCTTTGGAGCGATTAGTACGCGTTGCGTGGTGTGCAGTCGCTTGTCTATTCACGTCCTGACCGATGGTCGGGAAATCACTTTCGCAAAGGAGAAAACATGATGTATCCGAAGCATTCGGTGTATCTCGCTGGCACTATCACTGGTCTCACCCACGACGAAGCCCGGTACGGCTGGCGCAAGGAGTTCGTCGAACTCATGGAACCCTACGATCACATTTTCTGTTCGAGCCCAATGCGTGGCAAGGAGATGCTGGCAGACTTCGGCGTCCTCACTTCAGGTAAGGGGTATCCTGACGATGCCATCACTACACCGAAAGGCATCATCACTCGCGACAGGAACGACGTGAAGTTGTGCAGTGTCATGGTCGCGTGCTTCCTGGAGAGCAACGGCAAGCTGTCGGGCGGCACGTTCATCGAGTTCGGGTGGGCCGACCGGTATGACAAGCCGACCGTGGTCATCGGACCCGAGAATGATCCGAACGTCCAGCACCTCATGTCCCAGGCTCTTGCCGGATACCGGGTGGACACCCTGGAGGAAGCGGCCATGATCGTGGGCCACCTGCTCACGCCGGGCCTCTGATCATGCGCCAGACTGCATTCGGAGACGTGATCATCGAGTCCGAAACCGACGACCTGGGGAGCGTTGAAGCCCTCCGGGACGCCGGGGACGAAATCTACGCTGTCATCCGTCCTTGCGAGGAGGGCTCCGGCAAGTTCAGCTTCGAGGTGCTGCACAATGCAGACGGCGAGGAGATCGTATCCTCGGAAGCAATCTTCGACAGCCCGCGTGCAATCCGCGCCTACCTCCAGGGGTATGTTTCGGAAGTGCAGACAGACTAGGGAGAAAACAATGGGACATACCGACGCACCCCTCACGCCGCGGGCCACTGAAGTGGAGTTTCACGACAACCCCGTGAACCCAGCGCAGAAGGATGCAACTTTGATCGTGGGTAGCGTGGTACCCGCACCGGGCCACCCGAGCCCGCACGCACGCCGGGACACCACGGAGGAGTGGGACATGCGCCCCAAGGCTGAGAAGGCTGTCGAGCATAAGGACACCAACCCCAAGGATGCGGTCGGCACCAAGAAGTGGCGGCAGTATTGCACCGTGCCTACCACCGTCATTTGGGAGCTGGGCGTAGCCATGCTGGAGGGCGCCCGCAAGTATGGTCGGCATAACTATCGTGTTGCTGGCGTGCGTGCGTCCGTCTACATCGACGCGGCCAAGGGGCACATTGACCAGTGGTGGGAGGGGGAGGATATCGACGAGGAGTCGAAGCTGAACCATATCATCAAGGCCATCGCTTCCTTGGCGGTACTCCGGGACGCCATGATCCAGAACAGGTGGCTGGACGACCGCCCGCCGAAGACTGACCTGCCCAAGCTGCGCGCCGACCTTCAGGGTGCAGTGGATGGTATCTTCGAACGCATCCCCGAAGCCAAGGACGCATACCTGGAAGGAGATCAGCATGACGGCGATTGAACGCGAGGCCCGCGCATTGGCCCGGAAGGACTACTTTGACGGCAAGGTGAACACCACCGACTATCCCACCGTAGAGCGGTACGAGGAGGAGTGGTGGGAAGAACGATACCTTCCTCTCGTACAGCAGGTCAGCATGACGTTCGACCATTATATGAAGTTCGTCCTTGCGGGCGTGAGCCTGCATCGACACGGCGACACCTACCGTGAACGCCTGATGCTGGCCAGCATGGGCCTCGGGGGTGAGGCGGGGGAGGTCTGCGACCACGGCAAGAAGGTCGCTTTCCACGGTGCGGAGATGCACCGGGAGGCCCTGATCAAGGAGTTGGGCGACGTGCTCTGGTACTACGCCCTGATGCTCGACACGAACAGTATCACACTTGACGAGGTGATGCACGCGAACGTCCTCAAGCTGTGTGATCGGTATCCTCACCGGCACGGCCGCCCCGAGGAAATCCTGGCAGGACATTCGGTTTAATCACCCGGCAGCTTGCATGGGGAGCCCCCGTCTGTCATGATGGGGGCTTCTTATTCCACCCCAAAATTCAGGAGATACGACCATGCTGCCGACTTCGTACCAGCAGTTCATTCATCTTAGTCGTTACGCCCGCTGGGATGACGAAGTTGGCCGCCGGGAGACCTGGGACGAGACTGTTTCCAGGTACTTCGACTTCTTTGTTCCCTATCTGAATGAACACCATAGCGCAGGTCTCTACCTGTCAGGCACGGGGCCGAAGGGCGACTACGCCACCCTGCTCAAGGAGGGGATCACCAACCTCCAGGTCATGCCCTCGATGCGCTGCCTCATGACCGCGGGTAACGCGCTCAGCCGTGACCACCTTGCCGGGTACAATTGCGCCTATCGGCCCATCAATGACATCAGGGCTTTCGACGAAATCCTGTTCATTCTCATGTGCTCGACAGGCGTTGGCTTCTCCGTGGAGCGCCAGTACGTCAATCAACTCTCCCCCGTTCCCGAACGGCTTGACGAGAGCATGATCGAAATCGTGGTGCGCGACTCCAAGAGGGGCTGGGCCGAGGCGTATCGGGAACTTCTCGGCCTGCTCTATGCTGGGCGTATCCCCTCGTGGGACATGTCCAAGGTTCGCCCCAAGGGCTCCCGTCTTTACACGATGGGTGGTACCGCGAGTGGACCCGACCCGTTGATCGAGCTGTTCACCTTCACGATCCGGCTGTTCCAGAATGCCGTTGGCCGCAAGCTGTCGAGTGTCGAGTGCCACGATCTGGTCTGCATGATCGGTGAGTGCGTGGTCGTCGGTGGCGTGCGCCGGTCGGCTTTGCAGTCTCTGTCCAACCTCAGCGACCAGCGGATGCGCGATGCCAAGAGCGGCGAGTGGTACGAGCTGACCCCATGGCGGCGCATCAGCAACAACTCGGTGGCCTACACGGAGACGCCTGAGGTCGGACAGTTCATGGAGGAGTGGCTGTCCCTGTACCACAGCAAGAGCGGCGAGCGTGGCATCTTCAACCGCGAGGCTGCCCGTGAGCAGGCCATGAAGTCTGGCCGTCGCAAGGGCTTCTACTCCAATGGCGCGGAACCACGCCCCATCGACTTCGGCACCAACCCGTGCTCCGAAATCATCATGCGGCCCAAGCAGCTCTGCAACCTGTCCACCACCATCATGCGTGCCGAGGATACGGTCGAGACGATGGCCGAGAAGGTCATCATGGCAACCATCCTCGGAACGTGGCAGTCGTGCCTCACCAAGTTCCGCTACATCACGAAGGCATGGTCGGCCAACTGCGAGGAGGAGCGTCTGCTGGGTGTAAGCATGACTGGCATCATGGGCAACCCAATCCTGGCCGCCCGCACCAAGGCTGACTTCAAGCGCCTGCCAGACGTGCTGGAGCACCTCAAGGAAGTCGCGGTCTCTACCAACAAGGAGTGGGCTGACCGCTTGAGCATCCCGCAGAGCACGGCTGTGACCTGTGTGAAGCCAGAGGGCACCGCCACCCAGCTCGTGGGCATCGACGAGAGCGGCATCCACACGGCGTGGAGCCCGTACTACATCCGCCGCGTTCGTGAGGACAAGGACGGACCCGTGGCACGGATGCTTCAGGCCAAGGGTTTCATGCACGACATCGACGTGACCAACGCGCGGAACCTCGTGTTCGACTTCCCGCGCAAGGCTCCGAAGACCTCGGTGTTCCGCAAGGACATGACGGCTATCGAGCAGCTCGAACACGCGAAGGTCTTCCAGGATCATTGGTGCGAGCACAAGGTGTCGCTCACGGTCTATGCCAGGGAGCAGGAGTGGCCCTCTGTTGGCGGCTGGACTTACGACAACTTCGACAGCATGTCCGGCGTCTCGTTCCTGCCATACAGCGATCATATCTACAAGCAGGCACCCTACGAGGAGATCACTGCGAACCAGTACGACGTGATGATGTCCAAGCATCCGGGCGAGTTCGACATGGCCGAGGAGCTGGCTGACTACGAGAATGAGGATCACACGACAGGGAGCCACGAGCTGGCCTGCACCGCGGGAGCATGTGAGATCATTTAATGGAGCTGGAACTCTATGAGGTAGCCAGTGGACCCTGCATCGTTTGCGGGGAGGATAGCCAGGGCTCCGCGTACTGGTTGCCGATGACGGCAGCACAGTGGGATGTCCTGAAGCCCTACGTCGAGGCTATGACGCCGGTCTCCCCTCACTCTGGGGTGAAACTGGTCTTCAACACGATGTTCATCCCACGGCTCTGCAAGCCATTCTGTGGGCCGGAATGTGTCCGGGCATACTACCGGCAGGTAGCCACCGACAACCTCAAGATGGGAGCATGAGAGGTTCAGGATGCCAAGGGCAAAGACGGCAATCCAACACCTTCAAATCACTACCCAGTTAAAGGAGTTGGAATTAAAGTTGGACCTCCTGGCTCTAGGTGGATGGACTTTGCTGACTTCTTCTCCCCTGAATGCCAATGCAATCGAACTCGGAGAGGAGGCTTCGATTCTCTGTATCCTGTCCAGGGAAGTTACGATCTGAAACATAGGGAAAAAAGCTGATGGCAATGACTTTCAACTTTGACATCCGCCCGTTCGGCTATCAGAACGATGCGATCACCTTTGGCCGGATGCGGATTCACTCCGCGGGCAGTCACCACGAGTATGCCGTGGACTACAAGGCCAAGGATGGATGGCGCACTATCCGAGGGAGCGTTCCGAGGGTCAAGAGCGGACACCGGAACTTTCTGCATCTGTTGGCGGCCATTCTGGATGACATCGACCTCGATGCATTGGGCGAGAACTATGTGAACGTCTTGGCTGAGGTTGAGGAGGTGTGTCCGGCGATCCGCCATCGGGGCGTGGGAGACTATCCCGAAGGGAGCTAACTGAACAGCTCGTCGTGCTCCAACCACTTCTGGCAACACGCACACATTGGTTCGAAGTCTCGACACCGGTCACCCCAGAGGCGACGGACGTAAAGCCATGAGAGGAAGTGGTCGAGCAGAGACATGGTAACCCCGCAAATAGTGTGGGGGCCGCTTCTGTTGCAAGGTGCGGCCCCCGGAAACCCCGTGGAAGCTACGCTGCGAGAGCGTACTCCACAAACGCGTCGTTGTCGTTTGCGTTTAGACTTGGTGGTCCGCTACGTGGGTACCATCCCGGAGTTCTCGTCTCACCTATCCCGTCAGTCGATCCTGTGTCGCCCCCATCAAAAGCCTACCGGAGCCAGACAATTTCTCTCAGAAAATCGTCTTCCACCGTCCGATACGGTACACCTACTTAAAGATGCTTTCTATGGCTAGGCTTGTGGTGGAGGCGCGGGGTACTGCCCCCCGGTCCTGAACGATCATCAGATCAAGTCATCAAACTCGAACGCATTATACTCCGGCACGCGCCAGAAGTCAAGAGAAATTTGGTGGCCCCCGAGGGATTCGAACCCACATTCTCCCGGATAGGAGCCGGGCGCTGTTCCGTTTCAGCTTCGAGGCCGTGTTGGAGCGACGTGCGGGATTCGAACCCGCGTTTCCCTGATTGAAAGTCAGAGGTCCTAGACCACTAGACGAACGTCGCATGTTGGCAGAGGGACTGAGATTCGAACTCAGGTTACTGGGGTCAGAGCCCAGCGTAATGACCACTATACGATCCCTCTATATTCTGGTGCCTCTGGTAGGACTTGAACCTACACTCCCGAAGGAACCGGGACTTAAATCCGGCGCGTCTGCCATTCCGCCACAGAGGCATTGGAGAACCGGGTGGGATTTGAACCCACGTCACGGGGGTTAAAAGGCCCCTGCTCTGACCTGACTGAGCTACCGGTCCAGATGTTGGTAGTCCTGCCGGGTTTCGAACCCAGGTCGGACAGTTATAAGCTGCCTGCTCGCCCGATTGAGCTACAAGACCATATGTTGGAGCCCCTGACAGGAGTCGAACCTGCATCCTCCGGACTAGAAAACCGGCGCTCATCCAATTGAGCTACAGAGGCATTGTGTTGGCAACGGGTGACGGAATTGAACCCTCATCTCCCTAGTTCAAAGCCAGGGGCTTTTCCAGTTAAGCTAACCCGTATCAAATCTGGTGCCGCGAGAAGGATTCGAACCCTCGACCTCTCCCATACCAAGGGAATGCTCTGGCCAAACTGAGCTATCACGGCGAAACTGGTGCTTCGGGACGGGCTCGAACCGCCGACGCGCGCCTTTTCAGGACGCCGCTCTACCTAGCTGAGCTACCGAAGCAAACTTGGCGGAAGGTGTAGGATTCGAACCCACGGTACCTCGCGGCACTTCCGTTTTCGAAACGGATGCAATAAGCCGGACTCTGCCAACCTTCCATATTAACGGTCTCGGCGCACTGGATCGGTGCTACCCCCGAGCAACCGGGGGACGGGGTTGTGCCCGCGTCTCCGAAACGCTCTGGCGGATGGTGTAGGATTCGAACCCACGGAACTCTTTCAAGTTCACTCGCGTTCCAGGCGAGCACAATCGTCCACTCTGTCAACCATCCAAACTTGGTGCTCCCGGCAGGACTTGAACCTGCACTTCTTTCGAAACTAGGCTCTCGACCTAGCGCGTCTGCCAATTCCGCCACAAGAGCATATCTAGCCACGGACGGGGTGCGAGCCCCGCATCTCCCCCTTTCGGAAGGTGTCCTTCCTTTAGACGACCGTGATCATGGTACCGGGAGGGGGACTCGAACCCCCAAAACTCTCGGGTTTGAACCGAGCGACTTTGCCAATTTGCCCATCCCGGCATAACAGGTGATCAGGGGAGGTCGTTTCTCCCTCACTGTGTAGCGTCCGCAGAGCCATGGTGCGCCGCTCAACCCGACCATAATTTGGTGCCCATCGAGGGACTCGAACCCCCACCCCTTTCGAGACTACGGTCTGAACGTAGCGCGTCTACCAATTCCGCCAGACAGGCAATACCTACTTACGTGAAAGCCACTCCATTACCGCGGTCCACGCACTGAACGTCTCGTCGTAGTCGCGAACTTGCTTCGGCAAGGGAGGATCGAACCGAGGCTCCCACATTTCTGTTCTCCTAATGGGCAGTCATCCTGCCCGTGTCTACTTCCATGCCGTGCGCCACTGCGTCGGCTGCGAAACTTGCCGCCAGGGCGGTGGGCTTGAAGTTCGGCTCGCGGCCAGTCACTCCCAACACGTAACCCTTGGCATCATTCATTGCGACATTGCTTTCCCAGCGAGGATCGGATGCGATGTCCAGGTGAATTTCGAATGGCCGGTCGCCAATGGCCTCCTGTACCCCGTCAAACGCTTCGAGAGCGAACGTCACTTCCTGCAAGAGGCGCAACTTCAGGTTCGCCAGCTTGCCGCTGCGGATCACCTTCCCGTAGTCGGGCAGACGCACGCTGGTGCCGAAAATCTTACAGCCGTGGAACACACCATGGCCGCTGGACTTGCGCACAACCACGACCGTGGAGTAGAGCGCCGTTGCCTTCGTGCCGGAAGCCTTGCGCACACTATCGCAGCCGATCATGACCACGCTCTCAGCATGAGAGTTGCGGATGAACTGTTTGATGACCTCGTAGTCCAGGTCCAGCTTCGGTACCGTGTTCATGACTTCACCTTTCAGCTTGGAGGATCGGGTGGGATTTGAACCCACGCACTGCGGGTTAAGAGGCCGCCGCTCTGGCCTGACTGAGCTACCGATCCAAACTTGGTGCCGCTGCGAGGCTTCGAACCCCGATCTTCTTCCTTACGAGGGAAGGCTCTGCCAGTTGAGCTACAGCGGCATGTTGTTTTGATGCTACATATCGGCGCTATAAGCTGCCTGAAAGCAACATCATGGAGCCGCCGCGAGGCTTCGAACCCCGATCTTCTTCCTTACAAGGGAAGGCTCTGCCAGTTGAGCTACGACGGCATATTCTGGCGCTCCCTACGGGATTCGAACCCGTGTCCTCCCGCGTGACAGGCGGGCGTCCTGAGCCGCTAGACCAAGGAAGCATATTTCGGTGGCGCAAGGGAGCGTACCCCTCGACTATCGACTCCTTGACGCTAGAGCATACCAATCTTGGCGGATGGTGAAGGGATCGAACCCTCGGAACCTTTCGGTTCTACGGGTTAGCAACCCGCTGCATTACCACTCTGCCAACCATCCATGTTGGAGCCCCCCGCGGGATTCGAACCCGCACCAATCTGCTTCGAAGGCAGGCGCTCGTCCAGTTGAGCTTCGGAGGCATATGTTTCGTGGCACCCACCACGCATGAAACCAATCTTGGTCAAAGAAAGGTCGTATCATGCGCAGGACGGGGGAAGATACCAGTAGCCCTTTACCCGTCTTTGTGCCCACGATCATCCGGATCACCACAATCCTTATTCCGTGGGGCGTCTTGGCGGTCACGGTAGGACTCGAACCTACGACCTCCACCTTCGCAGGGTGGCGCTCTATCCATCTGAGCTACGAAACCAATATTGGTGGGACGGGTAGGAGTCGAACCTACACAGCTTTCGCGGGGCGTTTACAGCGCCTTGGACTCACCCATGTTCAGCCATCCCGTAACTGGTACCCGATGACGGATTCGAACCGCCGACACGAGGTATGTAACACCCCTGCTCTCCCGCTGAGCTAATCGGGCATAACTTGGTGGAGCCTGTCGGACTCGAACCGACCACCTCCTGATTGCAAAACAGGTACTCTCCCTGATGAGCTAAGGCCCCGTAACTTGGAGCGACATACGGGATTCGAACCCGTGCTCTCCACCTTGAGAGGGTGGCGTCCTTGACCACTAGACGAATGTCGCATAACTTGGGGTGACCGATGGGACTCGAACCCACAACGACCGCTGTCACAAAGCGGCGCACTACCATTTGTGCTACGGCCACCATAAACTTGGTCTGGGTGGTTGGATTCGAACCAACGGCTCCCTGCTTCCAAGGCAGGTACTCTGACCATGCTGAGCTACACCCAGATAAATTTGGTCCTTCGACCTGGACTCGAACCAGGATTTCACGGTTATCGGCCATGCGTCCTAGCCAATTGGACGATCAAAGGATATGTTGGCAAAGGTGGTAGGATTCGAACCCACGACACGAGGCTTTGGAGACCCCTGCTCTGACCAGACTGAGCTACACCGATCTTTGTTGCGTATAGCGGCACACTGTTGCGCATAGGACCGCAATGTTGCGCTTACGCTGTTGGTTGCGGGAGGAGGATTTGAACCACCGACCTCTTGGTTATGAGCCAAGCGAGCTGACCAGACTGCTCTACCCCGCGATAGTGGTTGCTGAGAAGGGACTTGAACCCTTGCGCTACGGATTATGACCCCGCGCGACGGCCTCGAACTCAGCAACAT
>JAZFSU010000107.1:0-3113 GCA_036446335.1 Dehalococcoidia bacterium
GAGATAATCATACTTTCCTTGCAGCCCCTGAGCCAGGGCATCACGGCAAAAGGGGCAATACATGTTTGATATGTATGCATCACTTACATCCTGCATCTCACGGCTGCCCAGAATGCGAACGGGGAGCATGCCGGCAGCATAGATGATTTCTTCCGGCACATAAGTGCAGAGGCAGCCGACAACCTTGCCCCCGTTCCGCTCCTTCCACTCCTGAGCATACAGATGGCGGCTGGCTACAACCTCCCGGAACTGGTCAACCGCTCCCATGTCTCGTTTCCCCTTCCCCACGATGATAGCACATTGCTGAACAGCAAGTGCCGATGGAATTGGGTCGTGAATCGCAGAGCCTCCCCGTCGAACCACTATCTCGGCGCGGGCCTAGCCATGGAAGCGACAGGGTAGCAGATGCTCAGCAGATCGACAGAGGCATGGATTGTCACTCAGCACACATGTGAATGCAGTGGTCACCTGTCACATTCACTGCTGCCTGTTGGATGGCTGGCTGGAAGCTGAAGGCCAGCGCGACAGTTCTTGATATCGTCCAGTGCGGCCAACCAGCATGCACTGAGGTCGCCTATCTGGACAGCGCTCTGCCCACAGCCTCGATCGTGGCCCCGATATCGCCCTCAGTGTGGGCCAGGGAGACGAACGCGGCCTCGAACTGCGACGGCGGCCAGTAGACTCCCTCGTCCAGCACACTGCGGAAGAACTGGCCAAAAGCGTTGGTGTCAGACAGCTTGGCCGACTCGTAGTCCACGGGCACCTTGTCCGCGAAGAACGCGGTCAGCGCCGATCCTATCCTCGACACGTGCAGGTTCACGCCAGCATTGGATGCGGCCTCCGCGATCCCGGCTTCCAGTCGTGAGGCCCGCTGCTCCAGCTGCTCGTAAACCCCGTCATGGCGCAGAGCTTTCAGAGTCTCGATCCCGGCGGTCATGGCCAGCGGATTGCCAGACAGCGTTCCCGCCTGGTATACCGGTCCCGCCGGAGCTACCATACTCATGATGTCCGCGCGGCCTCCGTAGGCGCCAACAGGCAACCCACCGCCGATGATCTTGCCCAGGCAGGTGAGGTCGGGCATCACGCCGTAAAGCTCCTGTGCTCCTCCATAGGCGACCCGGAACCCCGTGATCACCTCGTCGAAGATCAGCAGAGCCCCAGACGCTTTCGTCGCCTCACGAAGGCCTTCCAGACACCCCGGCTGCGGCAGAATCACGCCCATGTTGGCTGCCACCGGCTCGATGATCACGGCGGCGATATCGTTGTGCTGCTCGAAGAGCTTCTTCACGGCGTCGAGGTCGTTAAAGGGGGCCAGCAGAGTGCTCTTGGCATATCCCTCAGGGACGCCGGGGCTGTCGGGCACGCCGAGCGTCGTCGCCCCCGACCCGGCCTTGACCAGCAACCCATCGGAATGGCCGTGGTAGCAGCCCTCGAACTTGATGATCTTCTCCCGGCCGGTGAAGGCACGCGCCACTCGCAAGGCGCTCATCGCTGCCTCGGTGCCGGAGCTGACAAAGCGCACCATCTCGATTGAGGGGACTCCCTCACAGACCATCTTTGCCAGCGTGTTCTCTAGCTCCGTGGGTGCACCGAAGCTGGTGCCCCGACCCACAGCCCTTCTCAAGGCCTCGACAACCTGCGGGTAGGCGTGGCCCAGGATCAGCGGCCCCCACGAGCAGACGTAGTCTATAAGCTGGTCGCCGTCCTCGTCGTAGACTCGGCAACCCAGCCCCTGCTGGATGAAAATGGGATCACTGCCGACGGCCTTGAAAGCCCGCACGGGACTGTCTACGCCTCCCGGCAGGTACTTCTGCGCCTCGGCAAACAGCTCTCTGGAACGCTTTCTCTGTGCAGCACTCATCGCTCTTTCTCCAGGTAGAGTTCTATCGCTCTTACCAGGCCAGGGATCGTCTGTTCTTCTGCGAGAATGTCCACCTTCAGACCCTCTTCCCTAGCCGTTGCAGCCGTCACCGGGCCGATGCAGGCGATCGTAGCCTTCCTGGCCACCTGCCAGTCATCTCCCAGCAGTTGCCGAAGGTTCGTCACCGTCGACGAGCTGGCGAAGGTAATGATATCGATCTGCCCCTCCAGCAGCATCTGTCTGCCTTCCGACGCCGCCTCCGTGGCAACCTCCGTCAGGTAAGCAGTCACGTGGTGGGGCTCGGCTCCCAGGCGGGCCAGGCCATCGGTGAGGTCAGGCGGCGCTATGTTCGCCCTCGGCAGCAGGACGCGCTGTCCCGATATCCCGGCTGTCTCCAGAGCGGACAGGATGCCCCCGCTGGTGAACTCCTCAGGCATGAAGTCGGGATGCAGTCCCCGGTCCTCGAGCGCCTGAGCGGTCGCCGGGCCGATCGCACCGATCCGGGCCTTTCCCAGCGAACGCGCGTCAAGGTTTTTGGCGCGCAGCCTGCCCCAAAACGCCTCGACCCCATTGGCGCTGGTAAACATCACCCAGTCGAACCCACTCAGCTCCGCGATGGCCCGGTCCAGTTCGGACGGATCAGGCACGTCCTTGATCTCGATCGTGGGCATCTCCACGGGTTCCGCGCCCCGTTCCGAAAGAAGCCCCGACAATGCGCTGGCCTGCGTGCGGGATCGGGTCACAAGCACCCGCTTGCCAAACAAAGGCCGGTTGTCGAACCAGGCCAGCTTTTCGCGCAGTCTCACCACCTCACCCACCACGATCGCTACGGGCGGCTTGAAACCAGCGGTCTCGGCCTTCTCTACAATGGTATCTAGAGTGCCCACGAGCGTCTGCTGCCTGGGAGTGGTCCCCTCACGGATCAGAGCCACCGGTGTAGTTGGTGCCCGGCCGCACTCCGTCAGCTTGCCTACAATCAAGGGCAGGTTTCCCATACCCATCAGAAATATGAGGGTGTCGACCCCGGTAGCGAGCTTCTCCCAGTTGATGCTGGACGCCTCTTTGGTAGGGTCCTCGTGCCCCGTCACCACGGCAAAGGACGAGGCAAAACCCCTGTGTGTAACCGGAATCCCGGCGTACGTCGGCGCGCCTATCGCCGATGTGATGCCTGGCACGATCTCGAAGGGTATGCCAGCCGCCACCAGCTCTTCCGCCTCCTCGCCTCCTCTGCCCAGCACCAGCGGGTCAGCCC
>JAZFSU010000108.1:0-4271 GCA_036446335.1 Dehalococcoidia bacterium
GTCCGGACCGGCAGGTCTCACGGCTGGATATTACCTGGCAAGGCTCGGCCACTCAGTGACAGTCTTCGAAGCGCTGCCAGAGCCTGGGGGCATGGTGCGGGTCGGCATTCCAAGATATCGATTGCCTGAAGACGTTCTTGACAACGAGATCGAGCGCGTGAGAAGCACTGGCGTTGACATAAAGACGAATTGCGGGGTGGAGTCACTTGACAGTCTCCGCGAACAGGGCTATGACGCTGTCTTCCTTGCCATGGGAGCGCACCAGGGTACCAGGATGAACGTTGAGGGGGAGGACTGCGAAGGCGTCATTGACGGTGTGTCGTTTCTCAGAGACGTGAACCTGGGCAACGAGGTCAAGCTGGGCAGCAGGGTGGCCGTGGTCGGCGGCGGCAATGCCGCCATCGACGCAGCACGCACGGCGTTGCGCCTCGGAGCAGCCGAAGTGACCGTGGTGTATCGGCGCTCCCGCGACGAAATGCCCGCCAGCTCGGGGGAGGTCGAAGCGGCGCTTGACGAAGGCGTCAAGTTCCTCTTCCTGGCCACGCCAAAGAGGATATCGAGGAACGACGGCGAGCTAGGGCTGCAGTGCGTGCGGACCGAACTGGGGGAACCGGATGCCAGTGGAAGGAGACGCCCGACGCCCGTGGATGGCAGCGAATTCGAGATGGCCGTTGACACAGTGATACCTGCCATCGGCCAAGCGAGCGACATCCCCGACAGCTTTGAGCTAGATATCGTGGCTGGAGGCAGGATCAAGGTTGATCCCAAGACTCTAGCCGCGAGTACGAAGGGCGTTTTCGCCGGCGGCGATGTCACCGCAGGACCCGCCTCGGTGATCGAGGCGATCGCTGCCGGAAGGCAAGCAGCAGCGTCAATCGACATTTACCTTGGCGGTAGCGGTGACATCAGCGAGAGCTTGGCCAAGGCAGAAGAAGCCAGCCCCTGGATTGGACGTGACGAGGGATTCGGCGACACACTCCGCGCCCCCATGCCCTGCCAGCCGGTTGAACAGAGGGCAGGAAGCTTCTCGGAGGTCGAGACCGGTCTCGATCAGCAGGACGCTGCACAGGAAGCAGGGCGGTGCCTCAGGTGTGATCTGAGGCTCCGGATGTCGCCGGTGATGAGGCCGCCTGATGAGTGGCTCGAGTTGACCCAGGAGAGTGTGGACGCCGCACCCGAAACCGATGGCGTATTCCGGCTGTTCGACCAGAAGAAGGAGGTCATATACATCGGAAGCGGCCAGAACATACGTGAGGAACTCCGCGGGTTGGATCCGGACATCGACGAGTGGGTAGATAAAGCGCGCTACTTGCATTATGAGGAAACCTTGATGTATACTATGCGCGAGAGCGAACTGCTGCAGCAGTTCCTGCAAGAACACGGCAGGCTCCCCGAGGGGAACGAAGAGTTCTTTTAACAATCGAATGGCAACGCTTTGAAGTTGCGTAGAGTATGTTTCCTGGTGGCTAGAGCGGGGTAGTACCACCCGTTCCCATCCCGAACACGGAAGTGAAATGCCCCAGCGCAGACGATACTGGGGGGGCGACCCCTTGTGGAAAATATGCCGCTGCCAGGAATTCATAAAATAGCCCAAATTTTCGTAGCATTTAGTAAATTTGGGCTATTTTCATCTGCCCACAAATGTGTTATCGTTAGATTTAGGAGTGTGGTCAGTATCGCATTCTGGATCAAATTGTGCTACCCTGACCGATATTAACGATGAGTAATAGATTCGATAAGTTCACTGAACGAGCGCGAAAAGTGTTGGCTCTGGCCCAGGAAGAGGCCCGGAGATTCAACCACAACTATATCGGCACCGAGCATATACTTCTGGGTCTGGTACGGGAAGAGGAGGGGATGGCCGCCAGAGTCCTCTCCAACCTCGGCATCGGGTTGAACAAAGTTCGTGCTGCCGTGGAGTTCATCATCGGTCGTGGCGAAGGAGCCACACAGGGGGACGTCGGCCTAACCCCCCGGGCGAAAAGGGTCATCGAACTCGCAGTGGATGAGGCTCGTTTCCTCGGCCACCAGTACATTGGTACCGAACATATTCTTCTCGGGCTGCTCCGCGAGGGAGAGGGCGTCGCTGCAGGCGTACTAGAGAGCCTCGGCGTCACCGTCGAACGCGTGCACTCTGAGATCAATCGCATTTTGAGTCAGAGCACGCCGCAGGCCGGACCTCGCCCCACCACCAAGACTCCGACCGTGGACCAACTGGGGGTGGACCTCACTGCCGCCGCTCGAGCTGACAAGCTGGACCCAGTGATCGGGCGCTCCAAGGAGATCGAGCGCGTGATCCAGGTGTTGAGCAGGCGCACCAAGAACAACCCGGTTCTCCTGGGGGAGCCCGGAGTAGGCAAGACCGCGATAGCTGAGGCCATCGCCCACCGGATCGCTGCCAATGACGTGCCGGACACGCTGCAGGGAAGGAGACTGCTCACCCTTGATATCGGTTCCCTGGTGGCCGGTACTAAGTACCGAGGTGAATTCGAAGAGCGGCTGAAGAAGGTAATCGAGGAGATAAAAACCGCTGGCAATTGCGTTATTTTCATCGATGAGATTCATACCCTTGTTGGCGCCGGCGCCGCCGAAGGCGCTGTCGACGCTGCCAGCATTCTGAAGCCTTCACTGGCGCGGGGCGAGCTGCAGTGTATCGGTGCCACCACCCTCGACGATTACCGCAAACACATCGAACGAGATGCAGCCCTTGAGCGCCGCCTCCAGCCCATCCTGGTCGAGGAGCCGACACTCGAACAGACTGTCGACATCTTGAGAGGGATCAAGGGCCGCTACGAGGACTATCACAAATTGTCCATAAACGACGAGGCGTTGAAGGCGGCAGCGGCGCTGGCAGCAAGGTACATACCGGATCGCTTCCTGCCCGACAAGGCAATCGACCTGATCGATGAAGCGTCATCGCGGCTGCGCATCAAGCGAGCCAGCCTCCCCATGAGCCTGAGTGATGCAATGAGCAACCTGGAAAAGGTGCGCACCGAGAAGGAGCAGGCCATTTCGTCCCAGCAGTACGAGCACGGTGCCGAGTTGCGCGAACGAGAGCTGGAGTTGAGCACCAAGATAGACGAAATGCGCGAGGACTGGCAGAAAGAGACCGACCAGGAAGAGAAAGTGGTGACCGAAGAGCACATCGCCGAAGTGGTCAACATGTGGACCGGCATCCCGGTGACCCGCCTCGCTGCGGACGAGTCCACGAGGCTGCTTCAGATGGAAGAGGTGCTGCACAAGCGCATCGTAGGACAGGACGAGGCCATTGTCTCCATCGCCAAGGCGGTGAGGAGAGCACGGGCCGGGCTCAAGGACCCCAGACGACCCATCGGCAGCTTCGTATTCCTCGGGCCCACGGGCGTTGGCAAGACCGAGCTCGTGCGAGCGCTGTCCGAATTCATGTTCGGCAGCGAGGATGCCTTGATCAGGCTGGACATGTCGGAATTCATGGAGAAGCACGCCGTGTCTCGCCTCGTCGGAGCGCCTCCCGGATACGTCGGCTATGATGAAGGCGGACAGCTGACAGAGGCCGTGCGACGCAAGTCGTACTCAGCCATATTGCTGGATGAGATTGAGAAGGCCCACCCCGACGTTTTCAATATTCTGCTGCAGATTTTCGATGACGGGCACCTCACCGATGCCAAGGGCCGGCGGGTAGACTTCCGCAACACTATCATCATCATGACCAGCAACATTGGCTCAGAGCTTATCAGGAAAGAAGGCTCCATAGGCTTCATATCTCGCACCGACGAGGCCAAGGTCGCCCAGGTGTCGTACGATAAGATGAAGGGGAAGGTGCTGGAGGAAATGAAAAAGACCTTCCGCCCCGAGTTCCTCAACCGCATCGATGGGACAATCGTATTCCATCCCCTGGACCAGGCGCATATCCGCAAGATCGTCGAGCTCATGCTCATTCTCATCGAGAACCAGCTCAAGGACAAAGACTTGAAGCTAGAGGTGACCGACGCGGCAAAGGACTTGCTCGGGGAAAAAGGCTACGATCCTGCCTTCGGCGCTCGCCCTCTGAGACGGGTGATCGAGCATATGGTCGAGGACCCTCTCTCCGATGCTCTCCTTGAGAACAGATTCCACACTGGCGATACCATCCGGGTCGATTGCCAAAACGGGGAGATTGTGCTGAACACGGTCGAACTGGTCAGCCAGACTTCCTGAGGACCCCGCTCAGTCTGCTTCTTCGGCCTCGCCGATTCTGGATTTTCAGGACGTTTGCCTACGTTTGTCCAGATCGCCTCACAGTGCAACTCCAG
>JAZFSU010000109.1:0-5845 GCA_036446335.1 Dehalococcoidia bacterium
TCGCAGCAGGCGAATTCTAAGCCGCACGATTGCATGGCTCACGGTTTCCTGCTAGAATGCCCGATACATGGAGTCTCGCCATGGTCAATTCTCCGGTGCTGGTACTCAACCAGAACTACGAACCGCTCAACGTTTGTCGGGCGCGGCGTGCGGTCGTCCTGCTCTGGCGAGGCAAAGCCGAGGTTCTGGAGAATAACCACAGCATCATCCATAGCGCCTCCCTCGCAATAGACAGCCCTTCCGTCATCCGTCTTGTCTACCTCATCAGGCGCCCGCGTATGTCCAGGAAGCTGAGTCGCCGCGAGGTGTTCATTCGAGATAGCTACGCGTGCCAGTACTGCGGCAGGCAGACCAGGGAACTCACCATTGACCATGTCGTGCCGCGACACCTCGGCGGAGAACACGTGTGGGAGAACGTGGCTAGTGCTTGCATGGCGTGCAACCAGCGGAAAGCAGGGTGTTCGCCGAAGGGAGCAGGGATGAAGCTCCTCCGCAAGCCCTCCGCTCCACGCGCAACGAGTCACCGGATTGCCTTCGACGGCTTCCACAACTATCCTGAGTGGCAAAAATATGTGCCTATTGATAACTAGAGTTAAGTTGACAAGAAGGGCCAAAATGATATAATTGGGACACCTACCGACCCTCAGGGCGGTAAGGCTCGGCAGTACGTTCAAAAGCAAGTCGCTTGGATCGGGAACGACCGAGACGGCAGAATACCAGGGTGTTCTTCCGGAGTCAAAGCCTTCTCGTGTCGTTTTCGAGAAGGCTTTTCTTTTGTCGATAAATGATGAATAACTCGATCACGGACACCCCAAAACCGAAGGTCGGCTTCATCGGAGCCGGGACCGTAGGTACTGCGCTCGCCGTCCGGCTGAGCGGCAAGGGCTATCCCGTTGTGGCGGTAGCCAGCCGCAGCAAATCGTCGGCGGACAGGCTCGCTTCAAGAGTCCCGGGCTGCCAGGCACACGACTCAAAGCAGTCTGTCGCCGATGTCGCCGAACTCATCTTCATCACCACCCCTGATGATGCCATCCCCATGGTCGCCGCTGAACTCAACTGGCATCCAGGTCAAAGCGTAGTCCACTGTAGCGGCGCAGACTCCCTGGATACGCTGGAACCAGCAAGAAGCGCCGGGGCCCGTGTAGGTGGCTTCCATCCCCTGCAGACTTTTGCCAGCGTAGACCACGCCATAGAGAACCTGCCCGGCTCAACCTTCGGCCTGGAAACCGAGGGTGAGCTGTTGGAGACGTTGAGGCAGATGGCGTCCGCCCTCGACGGTAACTCGATTCTGCTGGGAGCCGTAGACAAAGTGCTCTATCACACCGCAGCCGTGCTGGCGTGCAATTACCTGGTGACTCTGGTGAAGCTGTCCACCGACCTTTGGCAGCTTTTCGGTGTGCCCGCGCCCGATGCCGTTCGCGCGCTGATGCCGCTGCTTCGGGGTACGCTGAACAATGTGGAGAACGTCGGTCTGCCCAATTGCCTCACCGGCCCTATCGCCAGGGGCGATCTGGGGACAATCGGGAAACACCTTGCGGCGCTGGAACAATCGGCCCCTGCGCTCCTCGCGCCGTATCGAGAGTTGGGACTCCAGACAGTCCCGATTGCCCTGGACAAGGGAAAGATCGACAGTGAAAGGGCCGATCAAATGCGCCAACTCCTGGCATGAGCAGAGCAGGAGGAAGGTAGAGCAGGAGGAACACCAAATGAGAATGATGCTCAAGAGCAAGATTCACCGCGCGACCGTGACTGAGGCCAACGTCGACTACGAAGGAAGCATTACCATCGACAAGGACCTCATGGAGGCGGCTGACATGCTCCCATATGAGCAGGTACACGTGCTGGATGTGGACAACGGCTCGCGCCTGGAAACCTACGTCATCGAGGGCGAGCGAGGTTCAGGCGTGATCTGCATGAACGGCGCAGCCGCAAAGCTGATCCGTGAAAGGGACAAGGTCATTATCATCTCCTACCAGACCATTTCCGAGGCCGACGCGGTCGACCTGGAGCCCAAAGTCGTTTTCGTCGATTCCAGGAACGCGATCGCACAGAAAGAGAAAGAGGTCTGCTCTCCGTTCAAGGTGCGATAGAGCGGTCAACCACGTTCGCCTGCCAGGGATCGCCACGGGAGGAAGTCGATGAGGACATCGGTTACCCAGATTAGGGACATGAAGCAGAAGGGCGAGAAGATCGCCATGCTCACGGCCTATGATTACTCTACTGCCAAGCTCATCGACGAGGTGGGGATACCGTTGATTCTCGTCGGCGACAGCCTGGGCATGGTTGTCCTGGGCTATGAGTCGACCATACCGGTGACCATGGATGAGATGATTCATCATACGAAAGCGGTGGTGAGAGGGTCCTCAAAGGCTCTGGTAGTTGGCGACATGCCTTTCATGACCTATCAAGTCTCCGTTGAGGATACCCTTCGGAACGCCGCCCGGTTCATTCAGGAGGGAGGAGCCCAGTCGGTGAAACTCGAGGGCGGCGAGAACATGGCTCCCACCGTGGAGCGGATCGTCTCCTGTGGCATTCCGGTGATGGGACACATCGGACTCACTCCCCAGTCAATAAACCAGCTCGGCGGATTCAAGGTGATGGGCAAGACCACTGAAGCAGCGGTCCGTCTGATCAGGGACGCCGAGGCCCTTGACGAAGCCGGGGCCTTCTCAATCGTGCTCGAGTGCGTGCCGGAGCCCCTGTCCAAGCTGATCACACAAAGAGTCAGCGTGCCCACGATCGGCATCGGCGCGGGGAAGTTCTGCGATGGGCAGGTCCAGGTGATCAACGACCTTCTCGGCCTATTCGCCGATTTCGTGCCCAAGCACGCCAGGCAATACGTACGGCTGATGGACGATATCAAGAAAGCGACTTCCGACTACATGGCCGACGTCCAAAACGGGACCTTCCCCACCGAGAAGCAGAGCTACGCCATGGACGAGAGCATAATCTCTGAGATCGAGAAGTCCACCTAGGAACGCTCTGGCCAACGATGGAAGTCCTGCACACCATAGCGGAAGTAAGGCAAGTCCGGCGCAAGCTCAGCGGCTCACTGGGTTTCGTTCCCACCATGGGCTATCTCCACGAAGGACATCTGGAACTCGTGCGCCGGGCGCGGGCCGAGAACGAGCACGCAGCCGTCAGCATATTCGTCAACCCCACGCAGTTCGGACCAAGCGAGGATCTCGCCTCCTACCCTCGCGACATCAAGCAAGACCTCTCGCTGCTGGAGAAGCGGGAAACAGACCTGGTCTTCATGCCGGAGCCGGCCGAGGTATATCCTGAAGGCTTCGGCACCTGGATCGATGTCGACAAGGTCACCGAGCCTCTCGAAGGGGCTCACCGCCCCGGCCACCTCCGAGGCGTGGCAACGGTGGTAGCCAAGCTGTTCAATGTGATTGAGCCCACCCGGGCGTACTTCGGGCAGAAGGATGCCCAGCAGCTCATCGTGATCAAGAAGATGGTTCGCGATCTCGACATGAACCTCGAAATCGTCCCCGTGCCCACAGTGAGGGAGCACGACGGGCTGGCCATGAGCAGCCGCAACGTCTATCTCGATCCGGAGGAGCGACAGTCTGCCCTGGTGCTGTATCGGGCATTGTCCGCAGCCCACGCGCTCTGGGAAGAGGGCGAGAAGAGCGCTGAGGTGCTCCGAAAGGAAATGACATCTATTATCGAGAACGAGCCCAGGGCCAGTATCGGCTACATCAGCGTGGCCCGAGCTGACACACTTGAGGAACTCGCGTACATCGATCGCCCGGCGCTGGTCTCGCTGGCAGTCACAATTGGCAAGACGAGGCTGATCGATAACACAACGTTGGAGACGTGAGGTATCCGGCCTGAAAACCGGATTCTATTAGGGGGGTGGTGGAGATTTGTCTCCGCCATCCCCTGTATGTTAACATCACAGTTCGGAAGGAGTCTCCTCTCATGAGAATTCTGGTCACCAACGACGATGGAGTCGCCGCCCCAGGCCTGTGGGCGCTCGTCGAGGAGCTCAACAGGATAGCTGAGGTAGTTGTGGTCGTCCCGGATCGCGAGCAGAGCGGCGTGGGGACAGCAGTTACATTGCACCACCCGCTGAGGGTGCGTCCTGTAAGGCCAATGGTGGCAGACGTTCAGACATACGTCGTCGAAGGTACCCCATCCGACAGCGTAATCATCGCGCTGCGCATGCTCGTGAAAGAGAAGGTGGACCTGCTGATCTCCGGGATCAACGAAGGCTCGAATCTGGGCAACGATGTGCTCATCTCGGGAACTGTCGGCGCAGCGTTCCAGGGCTACTTCCACGGGCTGACCTCAATTGCCATATCTGTGGGCTCTCTGGCAGCGACGCACTTCGACGTTGCGGCCAAGGTCGGCTCTTTCCTCGCTGAGCAGCATGCCGCTGGCAACCTGCCTCAGCGGGTCTTGCTCAACGTCAACCTGCCGGACGTGCCACTCGAAGAGATCACGGGTATCGAGCTGACCAGGCTCGGAGAGCGCGAATCCACCGACGCCGTCAGGATGGGCCAGATCAAGGAGGGCCACGACGGCAAGCGAAGCTACTACTGGATGATGCACAGCGCGCCCGAGTGGAAGAAGGGCGAGGGGACAGACATCTGGGCGCTCGAACAGAAGAAGATCTCTATCACGCCCCTGCACAGCGACCTCACCTGCCACGAACAGTCCGCACCCATCGAAGGAGTGTGCTCCTCGCTGATCCAGAGCCTCACCTCGGCCAGCCCAGCTTGACAGGCTAGAGGGCTTCAGCTAGAATTTCACGGGACGCCGAGGTAGCTCAGGTGGTAGAGCACGCGACTGAAAATTGCGGTGTCAGTGGTTCGACTCCACTCCTCGGCACCATCGCCGCCGAAGTGGCGGAATAGGCAGACGCGGCAGTCTCAAAAACTGTTGGGGGGCAACTCCCGTGCCGGTTCGACTCCGGCCTTCGGCACCACTTCATACCTGTCGCTACAATCCCGTCGTCTCGCCGTGCATCCACGGCACGGCAGGGCGCGCAACTCCCGCGGGCGGGCGGGAACAACGGACGCTCGATGGCAGGCCGATGCCTAACACTGCGATCCCTGCTAGCGTACTGTCCCCAACGGTTCTGTACACATGTCCTGATTCTTGTACGGAGCAGCGGCCGTTCGCCCTGAGCTTGTCGAAGGGGAACGGGATGATGCTTCGACAGGCCTGTCCTGAGCCCTTCGACTCAGCTCAGGATAGACTCCGCCGAAGGGCTCAGCATGAACGGAACGTAAACCATATGTACAGCTATCTTCAGGACAGTACACTAGCGGGCAGTGGAGTCGCCCGCCGGAAGCGCCTCGTTCATACTCCCCGATCTGTATCCCTGAAGATCGAGCGCCACATAAATGAAGCCGATCTCTTTGAGCCGCTCCGCTACCCGCCCGCGTAGCGCATCGTCGCAGAACCTGCCTATATCAGTGGCTGGGACTTCAACGCAGGCCAGGTCACCGCGGTGCCTTACACGTACCTGCCTGAACCCGAGGCTGCGGAGATACTCCTCGGCTTCACCTACCATCTGAAGCCCTTCGGGAGTAATGCGGTCCCCATAGGGAAACCTGGAAGCCAGGCAGGCGAACGATGGCTTGTCCCAGGTGGAAAGACCAAGGGATTTCGAGAGCTGTCTGACGTGCTCCTTGGTCAGACCTGCCTCCCTCAGAGGGCTTCTGATTCCGGCTTCCTCGGCGGCTCTCATCCCGGGACGGTAGTCCCCCGTATCGTCCAGATTGCTTCCATCGGCGACGAAACCCATACCCTCCCTTAGAGCGATCTCCTTCAATTTCGCAAACAGCTCCCTCTTGCAGTGGTAGCACCTGTCAGGTGGATTCGTGGA
>JAZFSU010000110.1:0-12210 GCA_036446335.1 Dehalococcoidia bacterium
AGGTGACCATCGCCACAGAGGGCTATTTCACGAACAGGATAGGGATGAGCTTCTTTGAGAGATTCCTTCAGGCCATCAGCGATCCCAACATCGCCTATATCCTGCTCACCCTGGCTACGACCGGACTGATCCTCGAGCTTATGAACCCGGGCACCATCCTTCCTGGAGTAGTGGGCGCGATCTCATTGATTCTCGCTTTCTACTCGCTGGCTGTTCTGGAGGCTTCGTGGGCTGGAATACTCTTCATCGTTCTTGCCTTTGTGCTGTTCGTAGCGGAGGTGTTCACCACGACCTTCGGGATACTCACATTGGGGGGCATTGCCTCGCTGGTTATGGGCTCCGTGATTTTGTTTGGTGGAGGGCCAGAGTTGTTCCAACTTGATATAGACTGGTGGGTAGTCTTGATCGTGACAATGGTCATTGCCTCCGTATTCGTTTTCGTGGTTGGCTCGATTATTCGCTCACAACGTCGCCAGCCTGTGTCGGGGAAGGAAGGGTTAGTCGGGCAGGTGGCAATTGCGCGGACGGCGCTTGATCCGACCGGGATGGTCATGGTCGAGGGCGAGCACTGGACAGCGAAAACCGACGGTGATAGAATCGAGCCCGGCGAAGAAGCGGTGGTGACAAAGGTCGAGGGTTTGAAGCTCCGGGTAACCAAGAAACAGCAGGGAGGGTGATAATGCCAGAAGCGATAATAGCGATCGTTGCTGTACTGTTTGTCATTCTTGTGATGTCCTCGGCGGCGATCAAGATCGCCCAGGAGTATGAGCGAGGAGTGGTCTTCAGATTGGGCAGGTTCAGTGGTGTTCGCGGCCCCGGTTTGTATGTCTTAATTCCGTTCGTTGAGCGCAGCATCAAGGTTGACCTGCGTGTCATGACCCTGGACATTCCGTCCCAGGAGGCGATCACCAAGGACAACGTCACAGTAAAGGTTAACGCGGTAGTGTACTTCCGAGTGGTCAAACCGGAGGACTCGGTGATCAAGGTGTTTGACCACCGCTACGCCACATCGCAGATATCACAGACAACATTGCGGAGCGTCATTGGCCAGTCGGAGCTGGACGAGTTGCTCGCTCAGCGTGAGAAGCTCAATCAGCAACTGCAGCATATCATCGACGAACAGACTGATCCCTGGGGAGTCAAGGTCAACGTGGTGGAGATAAAAGAGGTCGAACTTCCGCAGACTATGGTTCGAGCGATCGGAGCGCAGGCGGAAGCGGAAAGGGAAAGGCGAGCCAAGGTCGTCCACGCCGAGGGCGAGGCGCAGGCTGCCGAGAAGCTTGCCCAGGCTGCGAAGGTGATGTCCGCTGAGCCTGCAGCCTTGCAGCTGCGCTATCTCCAGACTTTGACCACCATAGCGACCGAGCACTCAAGCACGGTGGTGTTCCCTCTGCCGATGGACCTCATCACTCCGATTGTCGACGCCGCATCTCGGATTGCCAGGGAGAGCTGAAGTAACAGCCTTCCGGTCAGGTAAGGAGCGGGCGGAGCGCTCGCGCTACTTGGAGTCGTTAATTTTGGGGCTGCTCTCAATCGAGGGCAGCCCCAATCATGTCCGTGGCCCTGCCGAACCGACTGAGAGCACTTGTCTAGGGACGCAGGGTAACATCGCCGGCAAGGATGTGGGCCAGGCTGCCGTCAGGGCGTCGCAAGAGCAGCGAGCCGTCGCTGCCCACCGACTCGGCATAGCCCTCCTCCACATGACTGCCTGACTTCACTCTTACGGTATTCCCCAGAGTCTCCAGGCGGCTTGCCCACTCCAGGTGAATGGGGTCCCCTCTGCGCATGCCCAGATAGAGCGCTTCCATCTCATGAAACAGGTGGAGCAGAACCTCAAGCTGAGAGACTTCCGTTCCCAGTTCGCTGGAGAGGCTGGTGGCCGTGTCGGCAATTTCGGGATAGGCTGCGGGATCGAAATTGACGTTTATTCCGATTCCGACGATGGCCCAGTCGACCGATCCTTTGCGAATAGCGCTTTCCGACAGGATGCCGCTCACCTTCCTGCCGCCGATGAGGACGTCGTTGGGCCACTTGATTGCTGTCTTCAGGCCGGTCGCCCGCTCGACGCATCGACTTGTGGCCAGTGATGCCACCATGGTGAGGCGGGTCAGCTGACTCATCTCGGGACGGAGTATGATGGATACGGCGGCCACCCCGCGGGGGTTGATCCAGGCGCGGCTGAGGCGTCCTTTTCCCTTGGTTTGCTCCTCGGCGACGACGACGGTTCCCTCGATTGCCCCGTCCCTTGCTGCCTTTCTGGCAGCGTCCATCGTCGAGGGAACGCTGGTGAAATAGAGGAGTCGGCGGCCGACGAACGTTGTCGTCAGCCTCTCAATGATCGCATCTCGTGAGACATCGGTTCCCATTCCCAACCTCAGCATTCAGGCCTGTTCCAAATATGGCGATGCGACCAGTATCAATGACCCTGGCCGCATCATGATGACCAAGCAAGCCTATAAGCCGAGTTCTGTACTTGACTGAAAACAGTTTATGACCGTGGTCCTCTTCCTGCTTCCAGCCAAGTGGTGACCATCTATCTGGGATGACAGTTACCCATCACCTCAAGCGACCAACCCGAGGACAGGCCGGGCGTCCTTGCCGTCCTTCTATTCGGTCTTGCTCCGGATGGGGTTTACCCAGCCGACCGGTCACCCGGCCGCTGGTGAGCTCTTACCTCACCATTTCACCCTTGGTCCGCGCAAGCGGGCCGGTATGTTTCTGTGGCACTTTCCGTAGGGTCACCCCTCCTGGGCGTTACCCAGCATCTTGCCCGGTGGAGCTCGGACTTTCCTCCCCCTCTCGCCTTCCAGCCAAAGAGAGCGGCCACCCAGCTTACTTGGCCAACTTCCAGTCTACTTGAAAGGCAGGCAGGGCACAACCCGCGGATGAGAATCGTCGACTAGCTTGCGCACAAGATCCGGCCGCAGTTGCTGCACGTCACGAGTTCGTGTCCGAGCCTGACTCCTTGCTGGTCGGAAACCGGGAGGCTGATGCGGCATCCCTGACACCTGCCCTGCTCTACCGTGGCCACAGCTCGCCCCTGCTTTGCCAGTCTCAATCCCTCGTAGAGATAGAGACTGGCCCGATCTACCCTCTCAAGCACGGAACTTCTTCTTTGTTCCAGCGCCGTGAGATTGGCCTCCAGGCTCGCCCGCTCCGTTGACAGCTGCTGCTGATCTGTTTCCCAGGCGCTCTCCTTGTCCTGCAACTCCTTGCTGCCCAAGTCGACATTCTGCTGCGCACTGTCCACGTCCATCATGATTGCCAGGAGCTTGTCATCCTGTTCCTTGCGCTTTGTCTTGAGAAGGTCGATCTCCTGCTGCAGGCCCATGAGCTCGCGAGGATTCTTCACCGATCCTTCGTACAGCTTCTTCTCCTCATGCGCGATCTTTGCTGCCAAATCATCGTTTTCCCACTCCGCCGCGCGCTGTAGGTGCTCGAGGTCGGTCAGTCGCCTGCGGGCCGCTTCGATGGCGGTGCGTGCTGCTGCCACGTCGTCGTCCTTGCCCAACTTTTCCTTTACCTGGTCCAGGTTCTGGGTCATCTGGTCTTTCTCGAGGTCGATCTCCTGAAGCTCGTAGAGTGTTTTGGCTGTGCTCATTGCCCCTCTGGTATAGCACAAAAGTCGGTTCTCGGCAACTGCCAAATGTCAACGGCGACCGGATGTTCTGGCGCCGGCGTACAACTTTCGGCGAAGAATAGCCTGGATTAGCGGATTGGGCAAGGCCACAACCCGGTGCGCGGTCTCGGATGACGGGCCGGGAAAACGGGAGGAAAAGGTATGTTTAGTGAACGTGGCCGATCTTGACAGAGGGGGGTGGTGTGTTATAATCTCGCTACTCGTGCTATCCGGAGGCTACCGAATGAAAGAGTTGCGACGGCGACTTGAACGAAGAATACGGATCCATAGAAGAAGGCGTATTGCCAGGGTCGCCGCTGGAAGTGGCGGCCTGTTCGCCTTGGCCGGAATGTTGATGGCTATAGGCTGGTGGTTTCCGCCGATATGGATTGCTGTTGCTGTTCTGGGTATACTGGGCATCTTCTTTCTTCTTTCAGGAGTTGGAGCTGTTACTGGGCTGGAGTTCCTCTAGAGGCTGGCATCAGCCTGCGGCCGACGGAGCCGAACGGACGTCACATCCTCGCCCTGATCCAATTTTGAATATCTCGGCGCAAGTATGCCTGGCTCTGGTGCTTTGTCGGGGTAGGTCCAGTTGATCAGTGTTCCTTCTCGTTGAGGCCATTCGCGGTCTTGGCTCAATCGTTGGACTCTTCCCCTGAGCCGCTTCTTTCTCCCACCATGACCATGAGCTTCTTGCCGGAGGGAGCGATGTACGTGTGGTCGCGGCTCTCGTTGGCGGATGACCCGGCAGGTTCTTTGATTCCCCCTTGGCCATCGTCACAGTTCGTGCAGATCGACTGCATGGCCTCGGCGGCTGTGCAGCGAAGGAGGACTCTGATCATTGGCGTCATCTTGACCTTGGAGCACGTGTATAGCTGTGGACACGATTCGGGATTCATGGGATAACTCCTTCCTGATCCTGACTCCCTATTTTGCCCCCTCGCCAGGAGTCGCATCAATCCCATTAATGTACTGCTTCGGGGCTTACTTTAGTAATGAGTGGGCTGGCGCAGATCCGATCTCGTGCTGACTGTGGGGCACGTGTGATTTCCCTGGAGATGGCCGACTCGGTGAAGTTGCCTTGTAATGCCCGCGCCGGTTTGATAAACTCGTGTCGAGGTTGAGGAAGCTGGCTCTCGTTTCGGGATCGGTCTGAGGAGTCGGTGCGTTGTCGTGGTTTCACGGCGGGATATCTGGGGCGGCAGGCCCAAGATGATCGTTCCCTGGTGTAGGCGAACGCTGACTCGGATTGAGGCTGGCAGGGGGAAGCATGCCGTTCTGTCCCAAGTGTGGGGTTAAAGTCCCGGAAGGCGACAACTTCTGTGAAGACTGCGGCGCGAGGCTTGGACGGGCGCGGATGAATGGTTCGATCGAAGCCCTGAGCAGCGCCGATATCGTGCCGGGGACGAGCGCTGAGCCAGACATTGCTCCCAAGACTGGGACTGCCACGAAGGCGGGCGCCCGCCCGGAGGCTGATGCTCCGTCTGAGACAGAGGCCGTCGCAGAAACAAAGGAGTATGGAAGGTATGGCCCGTGTACGTTCCCCAAACAAGTCCTCACCGAAGGGGAATTACCGCTCTTGGAGACACGTCCCTTGCTCTGGATACGCATGATGGGGCCAATTCTATTGGTGCTGTTCGCAGTGGTGGTTCTGGTGTTGGCCTATTTGAGCTTCGAAGCGGGCTGGATACTCTATGGCCTCGGTGTCGTGCTACTCCTGGGCGCCCCATGGGTGTTGGGGATATGGCTTCAGTGGAGATACACCGTATATGCAGCCACAAATCGCAGGGTCTTGTGTCAAACGGGCATCATAAGCAAGTCATATGTGGATTGCCCTCTCGGGAAGGTGCAGACCGTCTACCTGGAGATCCCCGTTTTCGGGAGGATGAACAACTTCGGGACACTGCGTATTGCGACGGCGGGTGAAGCACGAGTGGAGATCGAATGGAGAAACGTGAAAGAGCCGATGAAGACGCAACGCATTCTGAACGAGATTATTGGCAAATATGCGCGGGGAGCTTCCTGAAGTCTCAGAAGTGTTTGTACAAGCGAGAAGCCCCGAGATTGTCTCCCTGAACGGAGCAAGCTAGGGGCTTCGAAGCGACCGTATACATATTATGACCGTTGGGCAGGACCGGATGCAATCCCACTAATGTACCTGTCAGTGTAGTACTTTGGTCTGGTGTCGCGGAAACGATTGGGCAATTTGTCCCGCCCGAGGAACGACGGATGAGACCGCGGTTCTGGTATTGCGAGCTATGCGGCTATATGGTCATGGATACAGGGGAATCGGAGTCCCACGATTGTAGAAGTTGCCCGGCGTGCGGCGAGGATGTGACGCCCTGCTGGGACTGTATCCGGGCCGGAGTGTTCGACAACAGTTGGTGTGCCCGTTGCGAAAGCGAGGCCGATTGCGGGACTGCGTTCAATGTCGGAAGATGAGTATTGTGTGGCGTCGCTCGCCGTTGACAAGTCGCCGTTAATGAGTTAGGATGCTTGTACTCAATCGGTCCACCGACTGATTGGAGCAGGTTTCGCACCCTTTGGCTTCGCCCGCCGCCTTCGCATACTGCCTTCAGTGGGGCGGTCTTCTGGTATCGAAGCGCCGACCTTCTGCAACTGGCGGGGACTCCTGTTGGGGATGAGGGGTCATAATGTCAGAATCACGAGCTCGATCCAGGTGCTCTTTCTTTGTGAGGCTGGCTCCATCGCACTCTGCTGAGGATTCTGACGACTGGGGTGTCGCTGGTCGCGGCAGTGGCGCAGATTACCTGGCCAGGGAGCAGACGTTGCGGACGCTTTGAAGAAATACTTCGATTGTTGGTGAGCTTGCACGAGATGAGACCACTAGATTTTCAGGGCGGACATGGGGACCGGGAGAGTCCCAATATGGAAGACGACTTAGGATGCAGACAGAGAACGCTGGCAAATGTCGGAGGGGGCATTGTTGGCGCGATACTTTGGGCAATCGGCTTGGGCTGCTACCTTGCAGTTGCAGCGTGGGCCCATAGCAACGGCGGTTTGCAGGCCTTCATGCTTTGGCTTGTGCTTGGTGCCTTGCTTGTGCCTGTGGTTGTCAGCATGGTCTTCTTCCCCCTCGTGGTGCTTGCGGTTATGCTCTTTGAGATAGGATCCGGCAAGAAGCCGAGGATGACCGTCAGCGCGGCGGATGTGATTGCCGCCTACAGTGCCAGAAGGGCCGTCCGACTCGTCCGGAAGGCGAGAAGGGCTGATTTCTCCAAGGCGGTGGAGGAGGCAATGGCCCGTCGCCGTCGCAAGTCCTCCGCGCGCCACTGACCGTCGGCGCAGTGAAGCCCACTACTTGCATCCCTTTCCCTAGCGCCCTAAGGTCGAGACCCGCTCCCATCCGTCCAAAGCCGACCACATCAAACTCACGCTCGGCTTCTGACCTCTCCCTCCTCCTTCTGGTGCTTCCTGCCTTCGGTCTGGTTCGCGCCGCGCGCAGGCCTGAGAACGGCGCGGGCTGGCGCGCCGTCGCCGTTGGCCAGCCTCAGAGGAAGACAGATGAGATCGTACCTCCCCTGACTCACGTTCGAAAGATCAAGACCTTCTGTGATCCAAACCCCCGCTTCAAGCAGCGTTCTGTGGACTTCGGGGCCGTCACGTTTGTAGCCGCCCACCGAGAGATAGTCAACTCCAACGAGTCTGACACCACGACCTGCCAGGAAACGAGCTGCCTCCAGTGACACGAACACGAAATCCTCGATGAAGCGTTCGTTCGTCCAGCCGTGCTCAGAATTCCGTGTCCGGAAGAGCACCCTCTCGCCACGACGAATGTGGTGCCCTGAGAGCTCATCGGGTTTGATGGATTCACGATCTGTGATCTCGATGACGCGCGCCCGGCCTATCGTGGTATCCAGTGGCATGGAATCAATGCCGGCCCCAGTTCGAATGAAGTGAGACGGAGCGTCCATGTGTGTGCCGGTGTGCGACCCCATCACGATTGTTGACAGGCTCGAGGAGTCCCCGCTCTCCAGATCGCGTGTGCGCTCGATTCGCACTGGCGGGTCGCTCGGCCAGTGCACCATCGCGTTGCTAATGGGCAGTGACACGTCGATCCACGACGTGGATGGCCTGACGCTCACCTCTCGACCTATCTGACCGGACATGGCGAGGCCTCTTGACGCGCCGCCTCTCACCATTTGCCACCTCCCGGACACTATGTTAGCAGAATAGACTCCTGGTGCGTATCGGCTGGGACCGATTCTCAGCCGTGGTTTCCTTCAGGGCAGAGTCAACTGCCTCTCGCCTGGCCTATCTCTTCAAATGCACGTGTCAGCTCGAGACCGGCTATGATGACTCCCAGATGGGTGAGCGCCTGAGGGAAATTGCCCAGGGCCTCCCCGGAAGTCGGGTCCACCATCTCGGGAAGCAGACCCAAGTGATTGCTGTATCCGATCAATCTCTGGTAGAGCGCTCGCGCTTCATCCAGCTTGCCCATTCTGAGCCAGTTCCGCACCAGCCAGAATGAACACCACAGGAACGCTCCCTCGGATCCGCTCAGTCCATCATCTGTTTCGTCGGTCCTGTACCGGCGTAGTAGCCCATTCCAGCCCAGCTCCTCCACCGTGCGTTCCACGGTTGACCGCATTCGCTCGTCTGTGACCGGGAGAAAGCCGTGCAAAGACATCAAGAGGTTGCTCGCGTCCAGCGCCGTGGTGTCGTAGTGCTGCGTGAATGCCTTCTTCTCGGGATTCCATCCCTTTGCCAGCAGTTCCGCTCTGATGTCCTGGGCCGTCTTGCGCCACCGCTGGACGTTGTTCGCTCGATCCAGACGCTCAGCTATCCTGATGCCCCGATCGATAGCGACCCAACACATCAGCTTTGAGTGCACGAAATGAAAAGGGCCGCCTCTCACCTCCCAGATCCCGCTGTCGGGTTGCTGCCAGACATCACAGGCAGCATCGACAAAGCCCTCCAGCAGCTCCCATGTGCGACCCGATATGTAGCCTGCCATGTTGAGGTAGCTGTGGGCTGCCTCCAGCACCTCGCCGAAAACGTCCAGCTGGACTTGGTTGTAGGCACCGTTCCCTATGCGCACTGGCCGCGAATCACGGTAGCCTTTCAAGTGCCCCAATTTCTGTTCGTCGAGCGGATCTTCGCCATCGATGTTATGCAGGATCTGGGCTTTGGCACCGCACTTGCCGCACGTAGTGACCAGCCAATTGAAGAACCCGATGGCCTCGTCCAGGTGACCCAACCGGAAGAAGGCATCCATTGTCAGAGAAGCATCCCTGAGCCACGCGAAACGATAGTCCCAGTTGCGTTCGCCGCCAATTTGCTCGGGCAGCGACGTTGTGGGAGCGGCCACTATGGCTCCGGTCGGGGAGTACACGAGCAGGTGGAGAGCAAGATACGATCTCAGTATGGGATCGCGCCAGGGGCCTGAGAAGACGCGCTCTTCTGCCTTCTGGCGCCAGTATGTAGCGGTACGCTCCAACTGGTCGGGGGAGCGGTATGCTGTTGGAGGTTGAGGATGGTCAACTCCATATTGCACTATGAAGCGGGCAGTTTCCCCCTGACGAAGCTCGAACAAGGCAGCAGCCCGCTCGGCCTGGATTACGAATGGGACCGTAGACGAAAGCGCCAGCCTCGAGGTTCTTCCCTCAACTGCAACCCCATGCCTTGAGATGCTCACCGTGGCCCTGTCCCTCGCATAATCCAGCCTGGGTTCAAACAGAGCCTCCAAAGACACTCCGCCTTCGGTGCATTCCACGAGACGGTGAATCTGGTCATGCTGGGTCAGCCTGCGCCCGGATGTCTGATAGCAGGGCATGAAATCCGTTACGGTCGCACTGCCCTCCTCTGTGTGGAATGTCGTCGTCAATACGTTGGTGTCGGGGACATAGGCTTGATTGGATTCGTAAGGGGACTGGGGGGCTATGCGAAATCTGCCTCCTATTTCGTCATCCAATATCGCCGCGAAAATGCTGGGCGAATCGAATCGTGGCAGGCAGCACCAGTCAATTGAGCCGTCCGTTCCCACCAGAGCTGCCGACAGCATGTTTCCTATGAGGCCATAGTCACCTATGCTCTTGTATGCCACGTTCTTCTCCTCCGTGAACCTGGAAAGGCTCTAGTCGAATGTGCGAACCGTGATGATGACAATCCCGATGGCGAGAAACAGGGTCCCGAGGACCCGCTCTGCCACGTGAGCCGGCACCTTCCCTGCCAGGCGGGGGCCTATCTGCGCTCCGATGATGACTCCCGGTATCGACCACATGACTACGTGCCATGCCGGCTGAGCTGCCAGGGCATGGACTGCCGCGGCGAGGAACGCGGTAACCGTCAGGATGAAGATGGCCGTTGCCACGGCGACCCGCGGCGGGAGGTGGCAGCGCAGCATGAGCTGTGTGGTGGTGATCTCAGGCAGGCCTGCGCTCATGAGTCCTGTGAGAAATCCGCCCAAACCTGCCAGTGATATGCCGATCGAGCGATTGCAGACCTTGTAGGTGTAGACTTCGCCATCGCGAGCCCGGATCGTTGTCGTCTTTTTCGCCTGGTCCACGACCCGGGTGCCAGGAGGTTTGTCCTTCTGGGTGCTGTGATAGATTACAATCGCGGCCAGTGCTATCAGGGCAGTCCCGAAGACGATCTGCAGAATCCCAGGTTCGATACGGTGGGCCAGGAAAGCGCCGGCAACGGCCATCGGCAGCGATGCCAATAGCAGCACCCGCACCGTCCTGAAGTCTATCACACGTTGACGCATATAGTTTATGGTGCCAAAGCTGGTCCCGAAAAGCTCTGTAACGAGGCCGGCGCCAATAGCTTCAGCTGGCTTCAGACCGACTGCCAACAGAAAGAGGGGGCTGAAGAACAATGCCCCGCTAACTCCTGATGAGAGCGCGACGGTAGCAACGCACACCGATACAGGCAGCACCCACCAGATTTCAAGCGCTTCAGCCATGTCCACCTAGTCAAGTACTTTCAATCGCCTGTGGCTACCGTGTGCACTGGTCATCAGTTTGGCCCTGCGACACTATCTTCGTGCGCCGCACACAGATAGTGCTTTCCTCTCAATCAGAAGCGGCCTCCCTGCTATCGCGTTCTGTCTGCCGGTATCCCAGGTTGTTGTAGGCGCAGAATGGCACAGCGCGGCCATCGGGCAGCAACTGATGGACACAGCACTTCATCAGTCTCTTCTGGTCGAACGTGTGCCTGTCCATGAAGCCATGAACATTGACTACGAAGAAGTGCTCCTTGAGGAACCTGGTGTCGGCTGATGGCTTCAAGTTGATGTCGCAGGCCACGCAGGTGAGATCGTCCGTGGTCCGATCGCTGCCCATAGCTGCTGCCATGCTCCACAGGGCCTCCAATGGCTGCTGGAGCTTAGGGGAGATGTCGAGAAACGTGCGATTTGTGAGGAAGCTCAGGTAGTCGTCGACGTTCAGAAAACGTGTAATGGGTGTGACACACTTGCCGTCCACGAACGCGTACGTAGTTGCCGAACACGAAGGGTGGGGACACGGGACGGGTCTGAAGTCACTCATCCGAAAGACCCCTTCGGTCTGCGCCTCCAGGGCGTGGAGCACGTCGGGCAATGTGATGCGGCGGAGCGGATCGTAGCTGTTCTGGCAGCGCCCCGTGAAGGCCACTGGCTGGTAGTTGACGCCCAGCACGGCGGGATGTTCCAACCCGTAGCTCAGGATATCGCCTATCTCGCCGTCGTTCACGCCCTGAACGACGGTGGCGACGAGCACTACCCAAAGGCCGGCCTCCGCGACGTTGTCCAGAGCTTGCCGCTTGATGTCACGCAGATCGCGGCCCCGAAGAGCCTCGTCCGATGCGGATGTCACGCCATCGAATTGCAGGTAGATCACCGGCCGGTAGTCAGCCAGCTGACTTGCGAAATCTGCGTCTTGAGCCAGCCTTATCCCATTCGTGTTGATCATCACACATCGAATGCCGCGCGCCCTCGCGGCCTCGAGCATATCGAAGAGTCGCGGATGAATCGTGGGCTCACCTCCGCTGAACTGGACGACCTCCGGCTGCCCTTCCGTCTCGATCAGCCTGTCGAGGATCGCCTCTACTTGTAACACGCTCAGGTCATGGCCGCGGCCAGCGTCGGCAAAGCATGTTGGGCAATGCGTGTTGCAGCGCCCGGTGATATCGATGATGCCAATGCACGTGTGCTGCTGGTGCTCGGGACAAAGGCCACAATCGAACGGGCAACCATGTTTGACGGATGTCGCAAAGCTATAAGGAATAGCCCCTGGCTTGTTGTACTTGAGCGAACTCAAGTGCCAGCTGACGTCGGACGATACCAGGGCCTCGTGCCAGCCATGATGCGGGCAGCGCTTGCGCATGTAAACGGCTTGGTCGCGGATGAGCACCTGAGCGTCTATCACGAGGCCGCACTCAGGGCATAAGCTTCGCGTGATCTCATGAAGCACTTCGCCGCGAACGGTCTGTTTGGACTTAGTGGCCAAAGTCACTCCTCATCTGAACAAGCGGGACAAGCCACGAATTACTTGGCCCGACGTTCCGCTCAACATCTGGGCAACCCGAATGTCCGCTGCTGCCATCATATTGGCCGTCGAATACGTGGGATAGACGTGTATCACGCCGGC
>JAZFSU010000111.1:0-2175 GCA_036446335.1 Dehalococcoidia bacterium
GAGCAGCGGACGGACCATCACATTCGTGGTGTAGCTGAACGGAGTCAGCCAGTAGAACAGGCCCTTGTACGCGGAGTACGACTGGATGACGAGGTTCAGGCCTCCCTTTCTCATGTGCCTGAGGGCGTTCATCTATGCCTCGCCCAGCGTACCGCTGACAGTGATTCGTTTTCGAATGACCTTGAACAAGAGGTAGCTGGAAACAAGGTATGCCGCGGACATGAGTAGGCTGGTTGCCCAGTTCAGGGCAATTGACGACCACGGACTGACGCCGCCCACGGACTCCCATACGCTGGACATGGCCCACGACGTTGGCAGCACCCTGGATACAACCTGAAAGGCCATGGGGAGCCGATCGATCGGGTAGACAAATCCGCTCAGCACGATTCCCGCGAGAATGAATATCGCCATGAATCCTGCTCTGCCTCTTACCATCACGACGAATGGCGACAGGATCAAGGTGGTAGAGACCAGACTGATCCCTGCCACGATGATTGAAAGGACGAAGAAGCCGGGGCTGGCAATCGAAGGTATCTGGGGGGCGAGAATCAGCACAATACTGACGCTGAGGATTGCAGTTGGTATGTGCATGATCACCTCTCCCAGCATTCTCCCCAGCATGACCACGGGTAGCGATGTGCGAGAGATCAAGACGAAGACGAGGGTCTGGTTCCATATTTCGGAGTCCAGCAGGTAGCCGAGTTGAAGAGACATTGTAGCCCAGACCGCTATCATCGGCGCGCCCACCAGTATGTGGGTGAGCAGGTCCGAATTGTTGCTCTCAATTGCGAGCCACGTGTAGGTTATTGTCACGGGCACTGACTCTATCAAGTTGAGGCCGAGTCTGATGGGGCTAAACCTCAGCTTCAGCTGCAATACGCACGAAGCTAGCCCTGCCCTTACCTGGTCCATGTCATGTCCTTTTGACCCTCATCTCAAAACTGGGCCAGCCAAGAAACGCAAAAAGGCACCGGTCGCCTCAAGATGGCAATTCCGGTGCCTCTGCCCTCTTCCTCTTCCCATCCTCTTACCGGAGGTCATCGGTCTTGAGGTCAGGTGGGTGTGTGAACCAGTGCTGTGTACAGGTGCCAATTCTAGCTGCTAGTGCGGAGACTGTCAACAAGGGCAACGGGTACGACCCTTCGCTGCCGACAGGAGACCCACCACGCCTTCCTCTTGTCGATGATTACGAGGACTGAGCCTAGCGGTTGGTGTGGGGGATGTCAACGGGGGAGAGTCTGACTCTCCCTGAAACAACACTGGCTTGGCTTGGCGGTCCGCGCGCATCACAGCGAGTCACGACCTAGCAGAAGGAAAGACAGAATAAGCGCAGATGCTCAATTGGCTTCATGTCTCGCTTGATGAATCACTAGCAACCTCGTACCCCCGTGGCGCTTGACCGTCCTGCGTGAGGGAGTCGAAGCAGGGATCCTCAGGAGTTTGGAGACGCAGAGGAGTTGGGTGAGCTTGGCGACCGGCAGGCGGTGGCTAGTGGTCGCTCTGGGTGTCGTGCCCCTTGGCGGCCAGTGAGCGCAGCGTCTCAGTGAGTTCGCCGAAGATCTTGTCCTTGGGCTCCTTGCTGAACTCGAGACCGTAGCTGACGAAGAACTCGAGGAAGTTCTTCAGCAGTTCGCGTGTGCCCTGCTGGAATTGCTCAAAGTCCGCCTTGGTGGCGAACTCCGGCCGGTCAGGCGTGTTGTCCTCGGAGTCTTCCTGGAGACAGGTGTCGATCAGGAAGGCGATGAATTCTGAGCGGTCCATGTCGCCGCGGTTTTCGTCGACTTTTCGGGCAATCTCGGCGTCGACTATCAGCATCCTCTTGTCGGACATGGAAGGCTCCTTTCGGTTCTCCGGTGTGCCACGCCGACGGCTACTCGTCGTCCCATCCGAGCAGTTCGGTGACGCTGTCGATGCTCCGCAGCAACTGGTGGCCGAGTTCGGTCACCTGGTAGGTCACCGACGGGTTGCCGATCTTGACCTTGGTGATGAAACCGCGGCTGATAAGGAAGCCGAGATACTTCTGTATCTGGCTGTAGCTCATGTTGACGCTGTACATGATCTCCGTCTTGCCAGCGCCGTTCTCGCCGACCCTGAGCATGTCGGCCATTATCTCTATGTTGGAGCGTCTGCCGTTTACACCCATCGCTCGTCTCACGTGCCCGGTACGGCGCCACC
>JAZFSU010000112.1:0-5747 GCA_036446335.1 Dehalococcoidia bacterium
TAGTCCAGCCATTGATGCACGAGGAGACGGTAGGCCTGTCTGATGTCGCGGGCGATATGCTCGCGGTCGGAGTCCGGGAGATGATCGAAGTCCTCTCTGGCGGCCAGCTCTTCGATGAGGTGGAACACGGCGCGGAGCAGATCAGTGAAGGACTCGTGCTCCAGGAGCGTCGGGTTCTCCAGCAGGCGGAGCAGGAAGTCCTTCTTGCTCGCGACGAAGTCGGCGAGATGTGCAGGTTCCGGCCTGCGGAGTTCGATTTCGTAGTCAAGTTCCCGGAGGCGCTCTTCCACGCGGGCGAACTCTTCGTCGGACCAGTGCCCGGTTACCACCAGCTCCTCCCTGAGGGAATCGAGGTTTGGGTCAAAGTCGGAGAAGTGGGCCAGCAGTCTGGTGCCGACCTCGCTGAAGAAAGCTCCTATCACCATGTTCAGCTTCTCCAGGCGGGCGCGCTTCTCACGTTCACTCAGCAGCTGGTGAATAATCAGGGTAACGAGCAGGACCTCGATGAAGACGAACGCAATGTCGCCTATCAGGTAGATCCAGATGTGATGAGCGTCCTGAAAGATCGCGTAGTGGACGAAGTAGACTGCCGCGGACACCGCAACAAGTGCGATACCCAGGTAGATCTGCCAGCCGATACGCCTGTTTATGGTCCGCAACTTAGCCATCGCCGCACCTCGACAGGAATGGGCGTTCGAGTTCGTGGGACATTGGCGTCACTTCATTTTGGCTGCCATCCGGCGTCCGAACTCCACGCATTCAGCCAGCTCGGATGCGTCCGGAACCCACTTGAAGGCGAGCTCCGGCTCGACCAGCTCGATTCCCGCCTGCTCCATCTCCTGGGTCACGGCCTTCGTGGCGCCTCCGCCCCAGCCGTAGGAGCCGAAGGCAGCGCCGATCTTGCCCTTTGGCTTCAGCCCCTTGAGGTAGCACAGGAACTCCGCTACGGAGGGGAACACGCCGTTGTTCAGGGCCGGGGAGCCGATAACGAGAGCTTTGGCATCCAGGACATCGGCGATGATGGTGCTCTTGTCCGATCCGGTCAGACGGAACATCTTGACCTCAACGCCCTCTCCGATGAGGCCGTCGCCTATCGCGCCGGCCATCCTGGCGGTGCTCTCCCACATGCTGTCGTAGATGACCAGCGCCTTGTTCGTGGTCTTCCCGGCGGCCCAGTCAAGGTACGTGGAGATTATCTTGCCGGGCTCTGACCGCCAGATGAC
This sequence comes from Dehalococcoidia bacterium, assembly GCA_036446335.1. Lineage (GTDB taxonomy): Bacteria > Chloroflexota > Dehalococcoidia > SZUA-161 > SZUA-161 > JAZFSU01. The sequence continues at coordinate 1,224 of JAZFSU010000112.1, forward strand.
GCCGTGATCGGGGGCAATGGTCTTGATGCTCAGCCCCTCCAGCTTCTTCACGGCTCCCGGTATGAGATTGCCCATGGGCATGAGGATGTTGGCGAAATACTTGGCTGCCTCCTGCATCACGATGGCGCAGTCGCATTCATCGTCGAACCGCTGTGAGGTCGCCAGGTGCTGCCCGAAGGCGTCGCTGGAGAAGAGGATTTCGTCATGCGCAGAATATGTGACCATGGAGTCGGGCCAGTGCAGCATGGGGATGGGGACGAAGGCGAGCTTTCTCTTGCCGAGGTCGAGCTCGCTTCCCTCCTTGACGGCGATCATCGGGCCTTCAAAGCCGAAGTGCTTCCTCAAGCCCGCCTCGCCAAACCGCTCGCTGGTGACCAGTTCGGCGTTGCCGGCCTCCTGCATCATCATCGGCAGCGCGCCGGAGTGGTCCATCTCCACGTGGTTTGAGATGATATAGTCGATCTTTCCGGGGTCGATGATCTCAGTGATGCGGCGCAGCATCTCCCCGAAGAACGGGGTCTTCACCGTATCTATGAGGGCGATCTTCTCGTCTATGATGAGGAAGGCGTTGTATGTCGTGCCCCTGGGCGTGGAATACCCGTGGAAATTCCTGATGTCCCAGTCTACGGCTCCAACCCAGTAGACCCCCTCCGCGAGTTGGACCTTGCTCATATCCGGTTGCCTCCTTGTTCCCCTCTTGCTCTAAGTCACCGTCTTGAACTTGTCTTTGGGAGCGCCGCACACCGGGCACTCGTCGGGAAGCTCCCCGTCGGAGACGTACCCGCAGACGGTGCAAACGTAATACTCGCTGTCCGTCTCGCGAACCATGTGCTCGAGCGCCTTCTTGTAGAGCCTGGCATGCTCCCGTTCTACGTCGCGGGAGTAGGTGAAGATCCTGGCGACTGCCGCATTGCCCTCTTCATTCGCCTCCTTGATGAACTCGGGGTAGGCGTTGGCTGCCACGTTCTCCCTCTCGAAGGCGGCCTCGAGATTCGACTGTGTGTCGTCTACTCCGCCGAGCAGACGCAGATGATTGAAGGCGTGAATGCCCTCGGCCTCGGCAATGGCTCTGAACAGCCGGGCCATCTGCGGGTAGTCTTCCTGCTCGGCCTTGATGGCGAAGGCGAGGTTCCTCTGGTGGGCCTGTGACTCAGCGACGAAGCCATCCTTGAGGTTCTTCAGGGTCCTGGTGCCCTTGATGCCGCCAACTTCGTGGTCGGCGAGTTTCTCCCGGTCAGCGCCGCAGACGGGGCAGTGGTCGGGCTTGTCCTCGGCAAGGTCCACGTGATGGCAATTGGAGCACTTCCACATGACTGTCTACCTCCGATCAGGTCTATCCACTGAGACAAGCGACGAGGCCGGACTCAGGTTCTGCATCCCAACGGCTTCGCCCGGCCACGCGGTGCCATTACGAAGTTCTGGATTCGTCTTCTCTCTGCGGCAGTTCCGGGTACTGTTCCGGGTGGCAGTACCTGCAAACGCAGGGCTGTGGGCTCTTGATCTTGGTGTTGAACCGGAAAAGGCCTGTGCGGGCTTTCGGCCTCTCTTCAGGCATTCCGAACCTCGCAATGGTGGGTGCTGTCGCGACTCGTTGCCTTATCGCCGGGCGCAAGACAACTGTCGCGCCGGTGGCTGGAGCTTCGCCGCGCAACGCACGCTAGTGCGGGTGGTCGTGGGACTGACCCAGTCCCTCTTCTTGGACCTTTCAGCACCCGGGTTCGCCGTGGTGGCCGCAGCAGTCGCTGTGCGTTCGCATCTTGGTCCAGTTGTTGCGGACCACCAGCCGCAACTTGCGTCTCAGCGGCATCGGCTCTCGCATGTTGCTGAAGAATGCGGTCAAGCTGGGGCGATGTCCTGCCATTCTGCGTTCCTCCTGCGTTAGGCTGCGCTCCGGATCGCTCTACTCTTTCTCGAACTCGTCCTTGCCCGCTCCGCAAACAGGGCACACCCATTCCTCGGGCAGTTCCTCGAACGAAGTGCCGGGGGGGATGTTGCTCTCCGGATCGCCGTTCTCGGGGTCATAGATGTATCCGCAAACGCTGCATTTGTACTTTGACAATTTGGGTTCTCCTTCCTTCCTGGGGTCTTTCTCTTCGATATACGACGGGGCCGCTTTGGGGGTCGTGCCCCGTTTGACCCGGTGATAGTGGGCGTAGGTCATGGGCTCGTCTTCCTTGACCACTTCAGCTGCGACAAGCTCCCCGACGAATATGGTGTGTGTTCCCACGTCCAGATGATTGACTAGCTTCGCCTCCAGGTAGGACACGGAGTGTTCGAGGACTATAGGCGCCTTCGTCTCACCGATTATGTAGTTAATGCCTTCGAACTTGTTCGTGTCCCTGCCGGACTTGAAACCGAAGTTCCCTATGAGGCTCAGGGGCGCGTCCTGGCAAAGCACGGAAACCGAGAAGACTTTGCTGTCTTTGATGAATTCGTGGGTCAGGTTTCCTCTATTGATGGCTACCGCGATCGTGGGCGGATCGGAGCAGACCTGGATCACCGTGTTTGCTGTCTGCGCGTTGATCCGGTCTCCCTTCCTGGACCCAACGATATACAGCCCATAGCTGATCGGGCGGAGAGCCTGCAAGTTCATCTTTCGTAGCCTCCTCGTCAGATGTTGGGCCCACCTGGCAAGTCGCTATCCCGTCTTCTTGACGTAGACCTTGTATTGTCCGCCGTCCTCTTCGACTCCCAGCAGTTCGTTGCCGGTCGCCTCGCACCAGGCAGTCATATCGGGCTTGATCCCTTCGTCGTCCGCCAGGATTTCCAGCACTTGCCCCTCTGCCATTTCCTTGATCTTGTTGACCGTCTGGTAGATCGGCATAGGGCAGTACAGCCCGACGCAATCAAGAGTGGAATCAGCTTTCATGCGTCCTCCTAGATAAAGAGATTGACCTTTCCCTTTCCCGCGTGGGCAAGATAGGTAGCCACACCGGCAAAGCTGTCGACCTCGGGAATGAATGCCTCTTTTTCGATTCCCATCATCCCCATGCTGGTTGTGCACGCAATGTACTTGACACCCATTCCGTTGGCCATGGTCATCAGCTCCTCGAGTTGGGGGAAGTTGATGTCCTTCATCAGCCCCTTCATCATGCGTGTGCCTATGCCCATCATGTGGAACTTGGACATTTGGAGCCTCTTTGGCCCACCACGGTTCATGGCGTTTAGCATCCGCCTCATGAGCCCCTTGCTCTTGATGCTGCCCTCATTCTTCTTGATCACGTTGAGTCCCCAGAAGGTGAAGAACATGCTTACTTCCATTCCCATGGAGGCGGCACCGATGGCCAAGTTGAACGCGGCCAGCGCCTTGTCGAGATCACCGCTGAATACGATTAGGGTAATACCTTCCTTGTCTGCCATAATTGCCCCCTATTCCAGGGTCTGGCCGCATTTCGGGCAGACCGTGACCCCCTCTTCTACTACAGCCAGGCATTTGACACAACGGCGCAGGGTGACTTGGCATGGCTTGCAGAAATGGGAGGCCTCTGGGGCTGTCTCCTCCTCACAGTAGGGGCAAGCGCATCCGGTTTTCTCAGGTTGCTCGCTCATTCGTGTTCCACCTCCTCGTACCGCGTTTCTACCTTGATTCCTTGTTTCTCGAGATAGTTGTCGATGGCCCTGTTGAGTGCCTGGGCGCCAAGGTTGGAGCAGTGATGCTTGTTCTTGGGCAGGCCATCAAGCTGCTGGGCCACTAGCTCGGGTGTGATCCCCCTCGCTTCCTCGATGGTCTTGCCTATGGCCATTTCACTGACCATGCTGGATACGGCGATGGCCGCACCGCAGCCGAAAGTCTTGAACTTGACGTCGCTGAGGCGGTTGTCATCGACTTTGATGTGGAAGGTCATCATGTCCCCGCAAACGGGGTTTCCCTCCTCGCCGATGCCGTCAGCGTCTTCGATTTCCCCTACGTTGCGGGGGTTCATGAAGTGGTCCATCACCTTGTCACTGTATATCGGCATACCGCTATCCTCTCCCCCTCTCTTTATTGAATTTGGAATAAAGGGGCGACATCTGTCGCAGCCGGTCCACGATCGGAGGTAGCGACTCCAGAACGTAGTCCACGTCCTCGTCGCTGTTGTTCACACCCAGACTGAAAACGAGAGACCCCTGGGCAATCTCTGCGGTGATCCCCATGGCCGTGAGAACGTGGGAAGCCTTGAGTGCTCTGGAGGTGCACGACGAGCCGCTTGATGCGGCGATCCCCTTGCTCGAAAGGAGCATGAGCATTGCCTCGCCTTCGATGAACTCGATGCAGAAGCTGGCATTTCCGGGCAGGCGCCGAGTCGGGTGGCCGGTCAGTATGGCCCGGTCCACCCTGGAACCGGTGCCCTCCACCAGCCGGTCGCGAAGAGCGGTCAGGTGGGCCATTCTAGACTGCAAGTCCTGCTGCGCCAGTTTCGCCGCCGTGCCCATTCCCACGATCGCCGGCACGTTCTCGGTCCCGGCCCTTTTGCCCCCCTCCTGGACGCCGCCGTCGATATAGGGAATGACACGCGTGCCCTTCTTCAGCCATAGAGCGGCTGC
>JAZFSU010000113.1:0-6391 GCA_036446335.1 Dehalococcoidia bacterium
CCGTTGTCACCACGACCGGCCCGGCGGGCGACTCAAGCGGGCTCAGGCTAACTTCGACGGGAATCACGTGCCCGTTTTTGTGGCGTGCGCTAATGTTTAGATCCGAGGCCATGGGGCGCCGGTGAGGCGCCGCGGCGAACCTGCGGCGCTCGTCGATATGGGCGTCACGACGCGCGGTGGGAATCAGAAGCTCGATCGTCTGTCCGATCATCTCACCCTCTGCATATCCGAACAGCACCTCGGCCTGATCGTTGACCAACGATATGCAGCCGTCGGCCCCGACGACGACGACGGCTTCAGGCGCTGAGAGAATGATGCCGTGGAACGTCTCTTCGCTCTCCTGCAGCGCCCTCTGGGCTTCCTCCCGCTCGGCGATCTCTTCTAGCAACTGCTCATTGGCCGCTGCCAGGTCGGCGGTCCGTTCCTTCACCCGCGACTCCAGCCCATCGCGGGCCTTTTGGAGCTCTTCCTCCGCCAGCTTGCGGCCGGTGATGTCCATCCAGTAGCCGATCATCTCCAACGGTTCGCCGTCCGCATCTCGTACCAACCTCGATTCGTCGGCCATCCAGCGATAGGTCCCGTCTTTGTGCAAGAACCGGTACTCGTAGACATGATGCCCGTGCTCAAGAAGGAGTGACAGGCCGGTGAGGACACGTGGCCTGTCGTCGGGATGGATATGGTCCACCCAGAACGCTGAGTCTTCCGTGAACTCCCGGGCATCGTAGCCTGTCTGAGCCACGACGTTCTCGCTGATGAACGTGGCGCCGTAATCGCCTGCGGCCCTTGCGCTATAGATCACCGCCGGGGAAGTGGAGAGGAGGAAATCTAGACGGTTCTTGGTCGCGCGCAGTTGCTCTTCCGCGTCCTTGCGCTCAGTGATGTCCCGGGCGAGGCCCAGGACCAGGGGCTGGTTTCCAATGATCAACGGGAACGTGGTTATCTCCAGGCTTACCTGCGTGCCGTCCTTCCGGTTCATGGTCAATTCGTCTGGGCCAGTACGCTCTCCACGACGGCTCCTGGCCAGAAGCTCGTTTGCCACCGGCACCTGGTCCTGAGACAGTAGGCCCAACTCAAGGAAGTTCTTTCCTATTAGTTCTTCCTTGCCGTATCCACTTCGCTCTTCAGCAGCTCTATTCACGCCGACAAAGGTTCCGTTTTGATCGCTCAGATAGTAGGCGTCCGGCGCGTACGCGAACAGGAGATCCAGTCGTTCGGCAGCAAGCCGCAGCCGCTCGCCGTCTGTCTTCCGATTACTTCGCGCCATGTCACCTCACCTGTACTAGTTGCCGTCGCCAAGTAACCCTCTGAAAGGCGGCTCGCCCGTTCTTCCCTCCACCTGGTCCTGGAAGACCTGGCGTCCCCTCATGGCATCGACCGTTCCCTACCGTAGCAGGTATGTCAATCCGGGATCAGATGCCAGGTAGGACGGGGCTGGGCAACTGATCCAGAAGATACTGGGCGAGGGCTCTCTGGGCCGTCAGGCTCTTCTCTTTCGTCAGAGGGTGGCCACGCTGCTTATGCCAGAAGCCGGTGCTCATCCTGATGCCGGCCAGAATCTGATGCATCCTCTTGGCCGAGAAGTCTTTGGACTCCCGACACATGTCAACCACCAAGGGGAAGACCAGGTGAAGCGCCTGGACCCCCGGCGTTGCCTGGATGACGTAGTTTTCTGGTTCGGCGAATGCCGCGGGCAGGAGGGCCCTTAGGGCGGACCAGTAGTTGGTGAGTAGCCTGGCTACCACCTCGTCGGTGAGATGGCCCAGGGGGCCATTTTTTAGCACGGCTTGTATGGAGGCGACCATACGATGCTGACCTATGGAACGTGTGGCTGACCGCTTCTGTCCGGTAACGTAGATTCTCTCGAACCAGGGGCTTTCCGGCGTCTCTCGAAGGATGTCGACAATGCTCGTTGCCCGCGCCCGCAGAAAGCTCCGTTCGCCCATCATCTGGAAGAGCGAATCCCCCTCGACCTCGCGCATGGATACAAGGTGTCGGTCTACCACGCTGGTGGGGACTCCCTTTTGCTGAGTATTGATGATGTGGAAGTGGCGCATCTCCTCGTAATGGGTTACGCCTTCCAGGATTGTCACCGGCAGAGGGTAGTCTTCTGCCCACTCAACTGCATCCCTCGTGAATGCCCTCTGAATGCCGAAGAGGCGGTGCTGCCCGTCAACCAGCCATAGGGTCACGTTGTCAGGTATGGTGAGATCACCCCACTCGCCTGCGCCTTTCGACTCGCCCGCGCCCTCGAAGCTGGCCCGCTCCGGCTCGCGGATGCACAGGAGGACAGAGGTGGGCAGTAGCCCCTCTGCCTCGCTCAGAAAGGTTGACACTTTTCTGAGACGAGCATTCGCCAGGGGCCGTTGGTAGCCCTTGGGGTTATCCTCTGTGACATAGTCCACCTTGCAATGGCCCAGAATCTGACTGGCGGTGAGAACCGTCGTGTAGAGGGTGATGCTCTCCCCCTTTTGCCGGAAACGGACGGCTTTCGATTCGATGGTCATGACGGCATATATCCCTTGTGCTGGCACATCGTTTGCTTGGCTGGCCGCCTAGACAGCATCCGGATGCCCCTGCAATATCTCAAGGAGGGACCTCAAGTACTGGTAGAAGGCGCGAGCTCTTCGAGGATCCATGTAGATGAATCCATTGTCCTCATAGACGACAAGCCCAGCCTCATTGAGTTTATCGACGGCAGAGATTCCCTCGATACTGCGAGGCAGAACTAGACTCAGTCGGCCAATTTCAGCCGGCGAGAAGCCGACTTTGAGTTGGTCCCAATCGATTCCCTTTTCGCTTGAGTAAATCCGCAGGAAAAGGCGAATCGAATTGGTGCCCAGGGAGGCATCGTGCAGCGACCTGGCTTCTTCGGTGCCGATTCGACGTTCGAGTTCCCTGATCGCGTTGACGGCCTGCTCACCCAGTTGTGTCCGGATGATCTTCTCGCTCTCCGTCGACGGCTCCACTTGAATGAGGCCGAACTTTAATAGTTTGTTTAGATGGCGACGGTACTCGCGCAGACCTGTTGCTTCTGCCATCTCCTGTATCGCTGCCGTCTCCATCCTGGACTCGAGGACATGAAGCAGTCGCGCCCGGAAGCGGTCACCTCTGGACGACGTTATCGCGGCGTGAAGGTCGGCGACCTCCTCTGCCCTGGCGAATATCGCCTTTATCAGTCTGCCTCGCAGGTCTTCATCGCTCTGCATAACGTTCGCGCCTGAATTCCACATTACGCCAGCCCTCTTTTCTCACGGGCTTCCTCAATCTGCAATGCAAACAGGCAATCATCCGTCGAGTTGTTGCCGGTCCGAAAGGAATCTGACAAGCCGACCTGAAGCCCAATATAGAGCAGCAAGAAAGCGGAGAGGGTAGGTCCGCCAAGGTCGAGAAAAGCCGCCAACGGGCCGGCAAATAGCAACAGTTCACTGGGTATGCCTGGCACACTGTATGCCAGGAGAAACACCAGCGGAACCACAAGCATCAGTTGCAGGAGAGAGATCTCGGCCCCGACGATCTTCCCCACCGCCCCCATGAAGACAAAGACCGCGATTATCGTGCCGTTTATGTTCAGGTAGCTCCCCATGCCTACTACGAGTCGTCTGACTTCAGAGCTCACCTTGGGGAAATGCTTCTTCACCAGGTACAAGTTGAGTGGCGCGGACAGTGCTTCCGAGGACGTGGCCCAAAGGAGCGGATAGATCCGAATCCAGTATTTGGTCAGATAGTGCTTAATTGAGAATCCTTTGACCGCGTGGTGAGTCCACGCCAGCCAGCCAGCGTGCCATAGAATTGAGCAGAGCCCAACGAGAAATGCAATCACGAGATAGATGCTGAGTATCCCGGTCCTGGAGTTCGGATCAAGGCCGACTCCTACTACCGTCAGGTTCTGAAGCTCGACAGATCCGCCGTTGTCCGTGAGCTCAGCACCGATCGCTGTCGGCAACGAGAACAGGTATCCACCGACGGCGACCATGAAGAAGGGGGTCAGAATCAGGAGATAACTTCCCGCGTGTTCGATGGCGCTGGCTCCTCGGTTCAAGACGGCACTCAGGGGTGAGTACCTCCGGGAGATCAGGGCCAGCGCGAAAGCCCCATAGATGGCCCATAGATACGGACTGCGGATGGCCGTATCCGCCAGAGAGCCAAGAGAGCTTGTAAGTGCCGGGCCGATGCCCGAGGACTGATCGGCCACAACCGGCAGGCCCAGTACCAGCCAGGTGAAGACCGCGGCCCAGATGCAGGCTAGCAGTCGGCGATAGGAGAGGGCTAGAAGAGCGTGACTGGCGATGGCGCCACTCTTTCTCATGCCGAGAATGTTCGAGACCGTCGGCGCCAGGATCGCGAAGATGACTACTGGGGCGACCCAGGTATAACCGTCGATGAAGCCGGACATCAACGAGTTGATCCCGGAGGAGAACCGCTCTGACGAAGCGCCCAGCAAGAGACCGAACGACAGGCCGGCGATAGAGAGCCAGGGGATGAATCTTTCTAGATTGTCGGAAGCGGCCTGGTAGCGGGCCGAAGCCCGGCCCAGGGCGCGCCAAAGCACGCCGAAGGAACCTCTCGCCCTGCCGGGCACGTCTGTGAGTTCCCAAACTCTGGACTTAACCATACCTTCCTCCAACCCAACTATTTAAGCGAATACAATAGGTCGTCTTTGGGCCTCCGATCTTCCAGGCATGCCTTTGCTGCTAGCTGCTAGCTACTGGGGGTTGAACCCCTGCCTGCGCAAAGGGGCCAGTTCCCTGGCTCTCCCCTTTGCGCAAGTACGAGACCGACTCTGTCGGAGGCTACCTCAGCTCCCTCACGAGCTTCTGGATCAGCGCCTCTTTCAAGACGTGACTGGACAGCGCTGAGGTCACCAACGATCTCCGGACCTGGGGATCACTTTCGATCCCGCCAGCGAGAGCGGAGGCGATGTCCTCCGCGAAGCCATCAGCTGTGGCAACTTTCCGGGCCATGGCACCAGCAACTCTTGGCGCAATACGCTCGTTCAACATGAGTTTGGTCAGACGGTCGCGTTCAGTCAGCCGCATTGATGCTCAACTCCCTTCCTCTTGCGTAGGACGCTGCCCCTTCTAGTCGCCGAACTCCGCCACTAGCTTCTTCACAAGCCGGTTCTTGAACGCTTCGTTCGCCATCGCCGACTGGATGATCTTGGCCCGAAAGTCAGGGTCATCCTCCAGCACGTCGGATAGCTCGTCGGCGATGTCCTCGGCTAGGTCGTCAAGCGCCGAGGGGTCCTCCATCACGCCCTTCGCTATCTCCTCCACCAGCTCCGGGTTCTGCAGAAGCTTGCGGACGTCGCTCTTGTCAATCTCGATGATTCCCATCTTGTCGCTCCTTTCCCCTGTGGGGTTTAACTGAGTATTTCCGCAACTTGGAGATCAGTCTGATATGTCGATCACCTCCTCCCCAGCGAGGGCAGGCCTGCCCTCGCTGGCCGTCAGCTAAATTTCTGCACTACCAACTGGACGACCCGCTGCCTAAATTCCGGGACGCTCATCAACTTTTCTGTTAGAACAGTGCGCCTTCCCGGACCCTTGGCCGGCTCGGGCTCACGAGCCGGAGCCGCCACCTCAACCGCCACCGTGCTGACTGCCTCCCTTTCAGCAACAACCGCTGGCCGCTCCTCCGCCACCGCCTCCCTTTCAGCAACAACCGCTGGCCACTCCTCCCCCACCGCCTCCTCTTCCGCAACCGGCACCCCCCGAGGGATCTCACCCTCTAGTAGGCCGGGCAGCTGCTCTTCTTTCAGAACCGGTTGACTCTTGGGCTGCGCCTTCTTGGGCACCGCCTTCTTGGGCTGCGCCTTCTTGGCCCGCACCTTTCCCTTCTTCCTGCGTCGTTTCGGCCGTTCTTCTACCATTGGCTGCTATCTCCTTCTCGGGCACGATCCCAGGCCCGCTCTTCAATCGTTAAAGTTCATGATCACAAGCTTGACTCCCGGCGCCACTCCGGGAGTGTCGTCATATCGCAACAGAGACTCGATGTTGGCGTATTTGGGGGACGTGTCCTGACTGTCAGAGTCGCTATCGGCCGCCGCTGAGCCCTCGGCTTGTTCATCGATATCCCGGGCTCGAGATGGCCGCGCCCCGTTTCGTATCCTCTTGGCCAGATCCAACAGAGCTTCTGGGTTGGTGGGCTCGTTTCCGTTCTGTCGGCTTTGCAACATCACGGCCACCCTGTCCGCTAACACCGAAACCAAGAGGTCGAACAGTTCCGCCGACCCGGCCGCACGAGCCGTATCCTCTCTGGATAGCTCACGCTCGAGGCCATCCGTCAATTCCCTGGCCAGACTTCGAAATGCTGAATTCAATTTGCATACCTCGCCTTCTCCTCACGGGCACCGCTAGGAGTTTTTAGCCCTAGCATGGTCCCTCTTACCGTT